>JAFSXO010000337.1 GCA_017444045.1 bacterium
AAACAACAGCAATAATTACGGCAATATCTGTAGCTCAAGCACTTTCTGCCTATTTTGCGACGTTATGAGCATATCTAGGCACGTAACAGACTATGCACAAGGCACATAAGCTGGCGCAGCGCACAAGCGTTCCCAGAGAACTAAGCTACCGGCTTTGATGATTACGGACTTCTTTAGCGCTGAACTTGGCTGGCACTGTTTAGAACGTCCCTTCACGCCCAAGCCTAAAGCAGTTTCGGTATTATTGTGCCAAAATACCATCTATGGAGGTAAATCGTTTTGCAAAGGTTTGCATCAGCGCGGCGCTGGCCCTTATCGCTGGCACTGCTCGGTATGCTTTCGGTGGGAAGCGGTTTAGTTGCCGGCTGTACCGACAAAGACCGCGATATCGAAAGCAACAACAATCCCCATCCGGCTCCGACTGTTTCCCCCACTCCCAGCCCCGAGCCTACTCCCATCGTTAAGACCATATCCTTCAGAATAGCGAATGCGACTGCCCCTTGGGGCTTAGACCATGGATACAGTCTTAGCGACTGCGCCTTCCACGTCCGCCTAACCGCTATAGATGATGGCGAGGAAAAGGAATACACCGAAGCGGACGGTCTGACCATCACCGCTTTGGAAGACACCTTAGGCGGAGAAGGCTATTACAGCACCAATGCCAGCGTCACTTACGTGGTTTCCGGTGTCCCCGATGCAGCTACAGCCCCAGAAGACGATCAGCAGTTCACCCTAACTTCGCTTACTGTGCGCAGCGAATTTGGCTATCAGGATGACTTTAGCGAAATTCAGGAGGTAGAATCCGACATCGAGTGGCTTGACTACGATGGCGGCACGATCGTACATGACGGCGACACCCTGTCCGCTACAGATAACGCTTTTGCGGGCGGTTCTGGAACAGAGGACGATCCTTACCTGGTCAGCAATCCGCGTCAGTTCAACAATCTGCGCGACAACAGCGATAAATGCTTTGAGCAGACCTGCGCCATCGATTTTGATATATCTGTGGATATATCTGGTATAGGCACAACTGGCGGCTGGGTGCCCATCCCAGAGTTCAGCGGTACCTACGACGGCGGCGAGCACAGCCTGATCAATCTCTTCCCCATGAGCTTAGACGATCAGAACTGGGCGCTTATTAAGAGGCTAAAGGGCGCGACCATCAGCAACCTAACTATTGGTCCCCTGCTTTACGATGTCACTACCGCCCAGCAGGTGGGCATACTGGCACTTTATGCCAGCGATGCGCCTGTTACCCTTAGCAATTGCGTTAACAGCGCCGACCTCGCCACCATTTACAGCGACAACATTGGGGCAGGTGACATAGCCGGCCTGATCTTTAACTGCACTACAGATCTCACCTTAGAGAACTGCCATAACAGCGGCAGCTTAGAGACCGAAAAAGGAGTTAACAACGGCCACATCAGCGGTTTGCTGGGTTCCTTCGAAAATGGCAGCAGTCTGACCGTTACAGGATGCTCCAATACTGGAGATCTCAGCGGTACATCAGTTGCAGGCTTAGTTGGCTCAGTATACAGCCTAGACAATGCCGCACTCAGCGTAAAGGACTGCTCCAACAGCGGTACTATCAGCGGCACAGCGGCGGCTGGCGGGCTCTTCAGAGATATCGAAATTGATGCTATTGAAGAGTTCAGCAGCTGCGAAAATACCGGAGACGTAAACGCCAGCGGCATAGCGGGCGAATGCTATGTCGGCGGCATAATCGGTAAACTTGGCAGCACAGCTGAGCCCACCATCAGCACCTGCCAGAACTCCGGTGCCGTCAGCATGGACTCCGTAACCAATTCCGGCAACCTGGGCGGTCTGCTGGGGACCAACAACGCCGTTCTGACGGTGGAGAACTCCGCCAGCACCGGGTCTGTCACCATCGGTGAAATGGTTAGCGGCACAGGCTGCGCAGGCGGCTTGGTAGGCTTCTCCTCTACCAACAGCTCGGTAACCTTTACCGACTGCGAAGAGCCCGCAATGCCCACAATAACCAGCGATCAGGGCGGCACTAGCTATCTCGATACCTTCTTAGGCTATCAGCAATAGCTCCCTGACTGCCTAGCAGCTCTGCAAATGCACTAATCCATCTCCGATTAGTGCATTTGCAATACTATTATAAAGGAGTATATTACCATGAAAAAGATTAGCATACTGGGATTTACTATCGCTCTGCTGATAGTGTTTTTATCTCCAATGGCCCAGGCATACAGAGGCTGGCTAAGCAATGAACAATATTCCCGCGGCCCCGTCTTAGGCGGTGGAACTACCAGCAGCTTCATTGACGGAATTACAGAACAGCACGAACACGGAAAATTCATGGGTTACAAAGTATCCTGCAAGCTGTACTGCCGAGAATGCGACTGCTACACTCCAGCTGTCGTGAAAAGAGTATTTCCTAGACCAACCCCCGTATATCAGGCCAACGTTGAAGCCAACTGCAAAAAATGCGGCCGTCATATTCTTGAGTCTCTAACGTGGTAAAGCGAAGCGTCAGCTCACTGGTTGCAGTTACTATAACAAGCATCAGCACTCATTTTATAAATGATATTGGCGCTATAGCACAAGATAATTCAAACTTTTACGGCATACAGCCTCCCGCCATGTTCAACTTGCCAGCTTAGCTGCGCTCGCATGATGCGGGAGCTGTGCTTCGCTATATATGAAAGGAATTCATTATTATGGGAATGACAACGTGTCCTGAATGTGGCGGTAAAATTTCAACTTCTGCCCGTACCTGTCCGCACTGCGGCTGCGACTTTGCTATTCGCAAAGAAAAAGGAGAAGATGGGTTAAGCTGTGGCGGCTGGATCTTTTTAGCGATACTTGGATGTGGTGCCATGCAATATTTCTTTGGTTAGAGCAGCATCTCGCCCGCCGCTAACCTTCTCAGGGAACAGGCGCCGGCTCTGTTCTAAGCATTTGCCAACCATACTCACTATTAGCGAAAGGATCGCCAAACCATGAAAAAACTGTTATTCGCCCTCTGCTTCTGTGCTATCTGCTCTACGATATCTCCCCTGCCAGCTACAGCGGATAGCTCGCAGCACGCTAGCGACGAACCCGCTGGCTACGGTGACAGCGCCACCTTTGATACCGAACTAACCCCAGAACAGCTTTTCCAGAAGGGTGAAAGCTATTACGCTGACAAAGACTACGCCCAGGCGGTCAAATATTATCGGCAAAGCGCCAAGCAAAAATATGCCCCAGCGCAAACCATGCTAGGCATATGCTACTACAACGGAGAAGGTGTTGAAAAAAACAGCCTTAAAGCGTCCTTTTGGCTGCATCGTGCCGCAAAACAAGGCGATGCCCAAGCGGAACTGCTGCTAGGAAGATTATACTGCGATGGCAGTCTCAATGAACAAAATTTTGCGGAAGGAAAAAACTGGCTGCGCCAGGCGGCTTCCCACCAAGATGAAGCTTCTCAAGAAATCGCCGCTATCGCCCAAGAGATTCTTGACTATTACTCAAAAGCAGAAAAGATTATTGCAGACTTTAATAAGTTTAACAACAAGATTAAAGAATATGTCGCAAAAAGCGATATTGAAGCAGAAGAACAAAAAGAGCTCGTCGACAATATTGCTAATACCATTGAACAGTTCAATCAAAAGATGGGCGCAATTCCCGGACTAGTCACTGCCTCCCACTACGGCGATGAGCAGGCACAAGAAAGCTTAAAAGCTTTAGACTTAGACAAAGCACACAAAGCAGTCATAACTGGTATAAACATGTTAACAGCCGCAGAACAAGGCTGTATTTTCGTGCCAACAGACATTTATTCAAGCACTAAGCAATACGACTGTCTCAAGCCCTACGATGCCTACACGCGCGGCAAACAGGCCGTCACCCAAGGCGATCCAAAAGGCTATGCCCTGTTAGAATCCTCAGCCCGGCGCGGTTGCAACCATGCTAAACTCATTTTAGCCTGTACCCTACTGCCAGCCGGTCATAAATTAAACTATAACTGGCCTTCGTTTGAGTTTGAAGGCAAAAGCTTAAGCGAAGCCGACCGCCTGCAGCGCTATCTCAAATGGATGACCAGCGCCGCCGACAACGGCAGCCTAGCTGCATGCTTAGATCTGCGCCAGCTCTACAAAGAGGGAACTTACGTCGCCAAAGACTCGGCTAAGGTATTCCACTACACCAAAGCCGCGGCCCAGCTCAAAGACCCAGCTGCTATGTATGATTTGGGAACGCGTTACGCCCAGGGCATCGGCTGCCAGAAGGACAGAGCAGCGGCGGTGAAGTGGATGAAGCAGGCCGCTCACGCAGGTTTCGAGGGAGCTAAGCAATGGATCGAGGATCGGCGCGGACATTACGCGGAGATCAGCGGCGGAGGCATCTCCTCTCTAGGATACGTAGGTTTCGGCGATTCGCTATACAGCGTCAAACAGCATAATACGGATCTGACCGACAGCAGAATAAATCCAGCGCACATTAACGTGGACACGCTTTCCGGCTCCTCCGCTAAAGTAACTGTCGATAATGGTTATACTTATCGCGAATACTATCTTTCCAACGATCGCGTTGTCAAAATGCTCAGCGAAGACAGTGCCTACATCAGTGGGTATTATCCTGACGATTCTGCCTGGAGAAACCGTTTTGCGAGTTTACGCAAAGAAATTATCAGCGCTGGATACGGCAACCCAACCACAAACGGATCAAATCGCTGCGAATGGCACACCAAAGGTCTGCATGTATATCTTAGCTATATCAGAGAACCTAATTACATTAGATTAAGGGTAGAAATGAGAGCTGACAGCCTCCGCAAATGGCAGGGCCCCAAGATCGGCGGCTGGGAAGACCTGCTGCAATAAGGTGACCGTCCATGAACAGAAAAGAGATCATCACCTACTCCGTAAGCGCTCTATTTCTCAGCGGTATCAGCGCCTACCTCGGCGACAGCCTAGGAAGCTATGCCGCCGCCAGCCTTGACCTGCCCGCCCTCACCGCCGAGCTTCAGTCAGATGCCAGTCAAGGCAGCCATACATCTGCCAAGGTTCTGCTGGCAGCTCTGCAGGAAAACGGAGCCGCTAAACAGAGCATCCCCAACGAAACGGAAAGCCTGCTGTATGCCGCCAGCACCGCTGGCCTTCCCCCAGCCCAGCGCCTATTGGGCCAATATCAGCTACGAGAGCTAAAGCCAGACGGCGACCCT
>JAFSXO010000338.1 GCA_017444045.1 bacterium
AGATCATTCGCGCTAACACTCCAGAAAAGCCCATTAATTTCGATTTCTCTGACGTGGAATTTCCTCCAACAAAACAAAACAAGGCCAAAGTGCGTCTGATAACCATGCTGTACATGGCGGTCAACGAATACACCGGCCTTTACGCAGAGAAACAGACGATGTCAAAGCTGAGCGATGCGATTACCAACGCTATGTTGGATACTGTCAAAACCGAAGGCGGACAGCTACTAAAATACAACAGAACCATGGCCACAGCCGTCTTCACGGGGAAAGAAAGCAGCTGGCATGCCGCTAGGGCTGCTGAAAGGATGCGCCGCGAGCTGAGAACGTTTGGCCTGATCTTTGGCCTCAATCCCGACCTATACCTAAAAGCAGGTATTTACAGCACCGAGATAGAGCTACTGCCCGAAGATATAATTTCCAACGAAGCAGAGCTCAAGCTGTGCCAGTATGCTGAACGCCTTGCCAGCCTCTCCCGCAAGGAAGCCCAGGGGGCAACAGTCCTGAACACAGAAAGCCTTAACGGGAATCGCATGAGATACGAAGCGCTGCGCTCTATTTTTATCGACGGACAGGAACACCCCGTACACCTTTACAGAATTACCGCCCTTGACTAAGCAGTCAAAGCTGTGAATTTGAGATAAATAATCCTAGTATGACCTCGGAGGCTCACTATGGACATAACGATTCATTACGTTGTTCCTACGCTGCTCTGCCTGGGCGCACTCTGGCTGGCTTTGCAGGAATACGTAGGATTCCGGCGCTGCTCAGGCAAGCCCTGGATACGCTTCCTAAGGCGCATAAGCGGAGCAGTGCTTTTGATTGTAATCGCCTACATGATGCACAAGGGTGACACTACGCTTATCTTCATGGAAAGCGACAAAGCCGCAGAATACGCCAAGCAGAACCGAGAATACGCCAACGGTTGCCTAAATTACTGGATGACGGTGATGGTAATGGTTATGGCCACAGTAGCCATGGCAATTTGGGATGTAATAGACAGTTTAATACGCATCCGTTCCATGCTCAGCGAATCAGCACGGGAAGATATGCAGGCTTTCAAAGAAGTCTTAGAGAAAAGCCAAGCCAACAAAAAACTAGCCCAAAAAGCACGCAAAGGAGAGAATAATGCCCAATAACGATGCACTTACGCCCGAGATGACCAAACAGCTCGACAGCTCTATCTCTGCAAGTGTGGAATGGCTGCGCAAACAGCAGCACGAGGACGGACATTGGGTGGGTTTTCTGAAGACCAATTCGTCTATCGAAGCTGAATGGATTATCGCCATGTATTTTCTAGGCATCGATAACGATCCCAAATACGATGGCGTTGTCAAAACGATAATCAGCGAGCAGCGCGAGGACGGCTCCTGGGAAGCGTACAAAAATGCGCCTGCCGGCAATATCAGCACCACTGTCGAAGCCTATGTAGCTTTGCGTATTGCCGGCCAAAATCCCAATTCAAAACGCATGACCAAGGCCAGAGAATGGATCCTGGCCAACGGAGGCCTGTCTAAAGTCCGCGTATTCACCAAAATTTGGCTGGCTCTCTTGGGCGAATGGCCCTGGGATGCCACCCCCAACCTTCCCCCCGAAATCATCCTCCTGCCCAAATGGTTCCCCATCAATGTATACAAATTCTCCAGCTGGGGACGCGCTACGGCCATAGCTATCGCCCAGTTTTCCTGCAAGCGCCCAGTAAAGCGCTTGCCTGAGAATATGCGCCTAGACGAGCTATTTCCCAGAGGGCGCGACAAGGAGAACTACAGCCTGCCCTTTCCCAATACCGCGCTGGGGCAGTTTTTCTGGTATGCCGACCGCCTGCTGAACAAATACGTAAATTCGCCTATTCAGCCCCTGCGCAAGCTGGCCACCAAGCTGTGCATTGAATGGATACTCAAACGCCAGGAAGCCGACGGATGCTGGGCTGGCATTCAGCCGCCTTGGCTTAACGCCATAATCGGACTGTATTGCCAGGGCTACGCGCTGGATCATCCCGCAGTTAAAGCTGGCCTAAACGCCTTTAACGAGCCTTGGGCTTACACCAATGAAAAAGGCACTTATCTGCAGTGCTGCACCTCCCCTGTATGGGACACCGTTCTAACTCTGCAGGCTTTATGGGACTGCGGCCTGAGCGCCGACGATGCTATGGTACAAAAAGCTATCGATTATACGCTGCGCGAGCAGATTCGCGTACCTGGCGACTGGAGCGTAAACGCCCCCGTAACCACCCCGGGCGGCTGGGCCTTTGAATACGAACACGACAACTACCCCGATGTAGACGATTCAGCTGTTGCCGTACTGTCTCTGGCCCGCTACGCCCAAAGCTCCGCCAAGCATCAGCAGATCGATGAAGCTATACAGCGCGGCATGAACTGGATAGAGGCCCTGCGCAGCGATAACGGAGCCTGGGGGGCCTTCGACAGCAACAACGACAGCGAAATTGTCGCCCAGATTCCCTTTAGCGATTTTGGTGAAGTACTCGATCCCCCATCAGCCGATGTCACCGCGCATGTTATTGAAGCATACGGCTACTTAGGCCGCAATCTCAGCAACAGCACGATCGTGCGCCGCGCCGTTCAGTATCTGCGCAGCGAACAGGAAGAAGAAGGCTGCTGGTTCGGGCGCTGGGGCGTCAACTATATTTATGGAACAGGTTGGGTGCTTCCAGGACTAAAAGCCGCCGGCGAAGATATGCAGGCTGAGTACATTCAGCGCGCCGCCCAGTGGCTTTGCTCCAAGCAAAACGAAGACGGCGGCTGGGGCGAAACCTGCGCTTCCTACATGGACACCAATCTGCGCGGAGTCGGCGTTAGCACCCCCAGCCAAACCGGCTGGGCCCTGATGGGGCTGCTGTCTCTGGAGGATCACCGCTACGACCAGGCCATAGCGCGCGGCATAGCCTATCTAACCAGCACGCAGAAGGACGGCACCTGGGAACAGGAGGAATATACCGGAACCGGCTTCCCCGGCTACGGCATCGGTGCGCGCACCAATCTGTCCCAGAAAAAGACCCTAGATCAGGGTCGCGAGCTGGAGCGCGGCTTCATGCTGAATTACGCCATGTACCGCCATTATTTCCCCATGATGGCCTTAGGGCGCGCCCGCCGCTATTTTGGCGAGCGCTAGCTCCGATCTGGACGGCGCACCATGAAAAGGCTGGCCAAATGCTTTATGTATTCGCTGCTGGCGCTGACAGCTTTTAGCAATCCCGCCCGCGCTCTGGAATTAGGCGACCGTGCCCCTAAGCTCAGCTTAGAGAATCCCGCGGGCGAGGCTCTGTCCCTGTCATACCATACAGGTCCGGCTCCGACAATGGTGTGGTTTCCCTTAGCCGGCAGAACGCCTATGCACCTATGCGACAAGCTGGTCAGCGTAGCTCAGGCCAACCAGGCATCATTGGTGATTATTCCCATATTCGATGCCGACAGTTTTAAGAGGGTGGCAGCAGAAAGCAATGCCAGTGTCCAAGAAAAATCAGGCGACGCAGCTTCTCCCGAGGGCGAGGCTGCCGCTTCCGCGCCTGCAGCCGCCCCATTAGAGCCAGCGAAGTCTGCGCCCGACAGCTCCGCGGTGCAGTCTGACGCAAAAGACAGCGCCCCCACTGCCTCGGTACCGCCAGACGATGCCGACAAGACGCCGAGCGATATCGCTGAACCCTCCCAGGAGACCAGTCCAGACGCTTCTCCCGAAGCTCAGGATCCCCAGGACGCTGCCGCCCAAGCGCAGGCATCCTTCAAAAGCTATGTGGCGCAGCTGGCCCAAGAATACCCCCAGGCAGCATTTGCCTGCGACATCAAAAACAGCGCCCTAATGCTGTATACGGATTCTTACGCAACCAATATCCTGCCCAACCCCAACTTTTTTATTGTCGATGCCCAAGGGTTCATAGCCTGGAAAGCCTTTTACCCTGGGCTTACCGTAGGCACCCTCACCCGGGCCATACTAAGCACCCGCACCAAACAGTCCCGCACCTAGCAAGCGCTCCGGCATTTCACACCCTGAGCCTTCCGCGCGAGACTGTTTGCTATGACAGACTATTACATTCCGGAGCACGACCTTGAACCACGCACCCAACGATCGCTCTTTTTCCGCAAATATCGCCGCAAATAACGCTAAAACGAAAGAGCATCCCCAGCATACGCATTATCGTTGGATAACGGCGCTGGCTGTTATAACATCCGTTATGCTTATTGCCGGCACAGCGTGCTCGAATTGGTTTAAGACTAAGACTTCACCATTTAGCGGGCTGCTGCCGCAGTCTACACCGCTGGTCATAGAGGGCACCGCCAGCGACGTCATAAGATTTCTGCGCCAGCTAGGTATTGAGCAGCCATCCCTGGGCGAGAATCAGGATTTAGACAGCCTGCAGTGCGAGCGCCTGCTCTACGCGGCTATACCTTCAGAAAACAGCGGAGACTTCAGCGCCTGCAAACGCAATATCCTTAAGAATGCCAAAGCTATCGAAGAGAGCTGGTCTGCCCAGCTGCAGTATCCCGAGCAGCAGGCTTCCTCCCCTCAGCTCTGCCCTTATGGAGGCAAACTAGCCTACGAAAGCTCAGGCCAGAGCTTTACCATATCCTGCACGGGAGCCGACCATCAAACTGTATATAATTCCACAAACGGTCTAAGCACCCGCACCACCGACAGTCCCCCGCTGATTTTCATAGCCTTCCAGTCTCAGGATCCACGCTGGCAGGATGCCGCCGTATCCAAAAAGCATCCGGACATCAAAATCCTCGCTTCGGATCCAGAGCGCACCGTCAAATTATTGGAAGAGCAGGCGGAACAGACGCTAACCATAAACTATTCTTCAGACACGGCACTATATGCCAATGTATTAAATTCTAAATTGAGCTTTTTTTGGCACAGCCTGCCCATCAAGCTCCCAGGAGAGCGCACCATAATTACTAAAAATGCCGAAACCGGCGTTTACAGCCTGCGGGCAGATATGGCATTGCCAACGGCTTCAGAAGACAGCGCCGACCCGCAATGGCCAGCATCCGACACCTGCTTAGCAGAGCTACCCAAAGCCTCAACCTACCTAGCCGCGTCATGCGAGCTATTGCAACAGATTAACCTGCTTCCCGCCGCTTTGAATCAGCCGGGAGCGCCAGAGCCTCAGGTGTTTGGCTTCGCCACCAACGCTTCCGTCCCGCTCAGCCATTTACTGCAGACCGTAAGCTCCGGCTTTGCCGGACTGACCCAGGCCTGCTACGCCGCCCAGTTTTCGGACAGTGCCACGGCCCAGCAAAGTATGGCCAATAGCCCCTGGGGAGACATTAGCCAAAGCGGCAATCCGCACTGCCAGGGCACCTTAAAAGACAGGACTGTCACCGTAAACATAGGCGGTAAGCTGCCCGAAACGCAGTCAGAGCCAGCTGTGTTTCCTGTTGGGCCAGGGCCTAGCCAAATGGCTGGACGGCTTACAGTGCTAGATTACGCGCAGACCCAGCGCACTTACCTATTCAGCGGCGGCGTTAAGAAAAACCAGCTCTGGATTGAGGTCAAGCCAGACGGCATCCCTACGAATAGCGCGTATTAGCTAGATATGCCGTGCCTGCCACTGTTCTTTGGTAAGCCGATAATAAACTGAGGGAGCTAATTCTATATCATTCGGGCTGGGCAGGCCTTCATAAAAACGCTGATCAGCGCAGACGGAAAAGCCCAGCCCCTCATAGGTTCGCTGCGCCACCTTATTATAGTTGGCGGTATCCAGCTCCACACAGGAACAGCCAAGCTCGCCAAACAGAAAGCCCAAAAGAAGATCTAACGACCTAGTGCCATAGCCGCGTCCCCGCTCTTCTTCAAGCCCGATAAAAATACCCAATATACCAAAGCGCAGCCCATCTATATCGCGAATATGATAGTATATACAACCTATTAATTTGTTATTAACGCAGATGGCTACATAAGATCTCCTATCCTGCTTCAGGAAAGAGATATGATCATTGACCACGCCTTGTATATAGCTATCATCAGCATCAAGGCTTAAGCCGAAGGCATAGCGAGCCAAGTGCAGATCTCTCAGCCAGCCTGAGAACACCGCAATTTCTTGTTCTCTCAGTCCCCTTAAGGTTAAATCTCCGTCGCGGCATTCGGGAAAGGAGCTGGGCATTCCGCTGGCCAGAGGCACATTAACATACCGCAGCATGCGCTCAAAGGCTCGGCGCAAACGGCTCCTAAGCTCGCTAATATCAGTCATCCTTCAGAACAATCCTACTCATCTGCCAATACTATGACACACATAATAAATAATAACTTATAAGCATTGATCCTTCGCTCCCAGCGTTTTTTCCTGCTATTATTGTGCAATGTAATTAATACTGGATAACAGACCAGCCTCATTAACTTAATCATTGGCTAATAGATTCCCATTATAGCTCCCCCTAA
>JAFSXO010000339.1 GCA_017444045.1 bacterium
GGCAAAAATGGAGGTATTCATGCACAGAGGTCTCTTCGGGGTGATGAGTACGGCATCACTAATAGCAGCGGTAGTGGCTGGATGCAGTACGGGTGGCGGTACTGCCGCTGATTTTGAATTGCCAGAGTTGCCGGGTGCTACTCCTACCGTTAAACTGATGGAATATACCTTGAAAGATTATTCCATGAATGACAATGCCATCGTTTTGGTGAGCACTACTGGAAAAGATGAGACCTATGCTAAGGCCAAAGATGTTGTTATAACCTCTGATTATCGCGATGCCGCGGAAAAGGCCTCTAAGGGTATTCTGCTCGCCGATGGCGATGAAGAAGGTGACGGTGAAGACGACGGTGAAGACGACGGCGGAGACGACGGCGGAGACGACGGCGGAGATAGCGGCGATACCGACGGCTTAAATCTTGACTATCGCTGCGGTACGCATGAGACGGTTGCCAGCTTGAATCGCCTGATAAAGCCTGGTGTTAATAGCAAGGATTTGCAGCCCATGGTTTTAGCGCGCTTTGACGATTTAGAGGTGGGCGATGTCGGCAGACTGTATGCGCCGAGCGCTACAGGTACAGCAGACGGCAGAATCTATGTTACCAAGGCTTTAGAGAATAAGAATACTGTTTACTGCAATATTCTGTACGAATGCAATGCCGATGGAGAAATTGCCCATGATTTAGGCAATATGGCTAAAAAGGTCGCCCAGGCCTTTGACAGTGGCAATATCTATTCCGAAAATGGTATTTACCGCGCTGTTACAGAACTTTATGGCACGGAGTGGCGGTATTCTCCGCAAGGCGGCCGCGATGGTGATACGCGTATAAATATAGTATTTTGCGGCAATAACACCATGGGCAACCGCTTGGGAGCTGTGCGCCTGTGCGATATGTTTAAGGCTTCGCAGGTGTCAACATCTAATGCCGGAGAGTTTATCTTCCTGAACAGCGATGTTTTGGTTAGCCAAGGTGATGCCGATGGCGATGCCGATACGCTGCTAATGAGCGTTTTGGCGCATCAGCTTTCGCACCTTATTGAATTCAACAATAAGATTAGCCATGAAGGCCTGTTCGATAACTTTGTGCTTGGCGAAACTGACCCTGTGGAGGCTGTAGAGCGTATAGGCTTATCTGAGGGACTGGCGGAATTGGCCAGCGATCTCTGCGGGGCTGGTGTCTCTGGCGCTCAGAATGCTAACCAGTACAGCGGTGGTGCCGATATTTATTCGCTGAATGACATTAATCTGTTTTTGGGCGGAACGTCGTATTCTGCGTCGGATTTGTTTTACGATTCCACCGTGGTTTATCCCAACGGTATTTTCGCCAATGACAGAGGCGATACGAGCCGCAATGTCTACGGCGGCAGCCACATGTTTATGCTTTACCTGCTTAACCGTTTCGGTTCGGCTAAAATCGGCAGCATAATGAAATCTCCCGATACAGGTATGGAGAACATTGCGAGCATAGTGGGTGTGGAGGCCAATGAGCTCTATCATGCCTTCATGCGTTCTGTTTTCCTTTCCCAGTTCGATAACGCTCCCAGCGATGCTTCCTTTAGCTATGTTCGTCCGGGCAGATATACTCTCGTTCATGACAACGGCCAGGTTGGCTATGTCGATCTTCCTGGTGTAGATGCTGCATACGATCACCGTATAAACACTGAGGAGACCATCTCTGTAGAGCCTTGGAGTGCTGCTCTGGTAGGCTTTAGATCCGGCGAGGAGCCGGTAAGAGATCTGACCCTCAAGGTCAGGTATCCCGCTAATGGCGGAGTTACTGTATTCCGTATGCAGAACGGCGAATTTGTGGGTGAAGTAGTGGGAACTGAGCTTCCTTACCACGAGGATCGCGAGCGTTAAAGCTTTTTGGCTCTGGCTGTGAGCCTTAATAGCTAGCTAAGAATCCCTTTCGGCAATAGCTTTAGCCGAAAGGGATTTTTTTTGTATGCTTTTGGTATCGTGTTCGTTCTTGGCTTGGATATGGGGATCCAAATCCGCAATAAAAGTAAGTAGCTGTACTCGATATAGGCGTGAAAAAGGAAAAGCTGGCAGCCTGCAAAACAAATTGATTGTATTTACTTGTATTTAAGCAGGCTGTTACAGAGATCACCTCGGTGCAGCCAGATATAGTTTGTTGGGAGCTAATAATGCGTGAGATATAGGATCAATAAAAAGACTGGCGATAGGATCAGTGAAATCGGAATCGGTTCCGCTTATATGTATGAAGCTGGCATGGAAAAAGCGGCAAAGGCGCTGAGGCGTGCCTGCGAGGGCGGCATCAATTACTTCGACCTTGCCGCAGGAGACGGCTCTTGTTTCCCCATTTACGGCGAGGCCCTGCACGATCTGAGACAGAGCCTGTTTTATCAGATTCATTTTGGCGCTGACTATGCCAAGGGAACTTATGGCTGGTCGCTGGATCTTGATACGATCAAGCGCTCTGTTGAGCTTCAGCTTAAGGAACTGCGGACGGATTACATCGATTATGGCTTCATTCACTGCCAGGATGAAATTGCAGACTGGCAGGTCTATCTAAAAAACGGCGTTTATGAATATATCCAAAGCTTAAAAGAGCAGGGAGTTGTTAGGCATATCGGACTGTCCTCCCATACGCCGTCTGTGATACAGCAAATCATGGACGAAGCGGATATCGACATGCTGATGTTCTCTATAAATCCCGCCTATGATTATGGACAGGGCGAGTATGCCAAAGGGAGCGTCGATGAGCGCTATGCCGTGTACAGACGCTGCGAAAAGGAGAGCGTAGGGATCTCTGTCATGAAGCCCTTCTCTGGCGCTCAGCTTTTGGATGCTGCATTGTCTCCGTTTGGCAGGGCGCTAACAGCTTATCAGTGCATTCGCTATGCTCTGGATAAGCCTGGAGTTCTGACGGTTCTTCCGGGAGCGAAAAGCTTAGAGGAAGTGGAAACGCTTTTGGCTTATTATGACGCGTCTGACGAAGAGACCGATTATTCGGTTATTGGTACATTTGCGCCTCCGCAGGCCAGCGGCAAGTGCGTTTACTGTAACCACTGCAAGCCCTGTCCGGCAGGCTTGGATATCGGTCTGATCAACAAGTACTATGACCTTGCTAAGGCTGGCGATGGTATGGCTGTGGAGCATTACCGTAAGCTGGAGAAAAAAGCATCCGACTGCATTGCCTGCGGGCACTGTGATCGCCGCTGTCCCTTCTCTGTCAGGCAGAGCGAGAGAATGCGGGAAATAAGGGACTATTTGGATATCTAATCAAACCATCTTGTGCATACTATAATATTGTGCATAGTGTATAGATTAAGGCAGGTGCAAAATGGACAAACGCAGACTAGGAAACATCGAGGTGTCACCGATCGGCATGGGCTGTATGGGATTTTCCCACGGGTATGGGGATATTCCGGAGGAAGGCTACAGCATAGAGGCAATTAGGAAGGCCTTTGATTTTGGCTGTACCTTTTACGATACGGCTGAAGCCTATGGCCCCAATCTTCTGCCCGAATACCTAGGCCATAACGAACTAATTGTGGGCAAAGCGCTGAAATCTGTCAGGAAGGATGTCGTTATCGCGACCAAGCTGCATATCTCTGCAGAAGAGGCTAATTGTATTGGCGTATATACAACGCTGAAACGTCACCTAGAAGCGTCTTTGAAAAGGCTGCAGACAGACTATGCCGATCTGTACTATTTGCACAGGGTCAATCCTCAGGTTTCGTTTGAGGAAGTCGCCGAGGGGATGGGCCGCCTGATAGCAGATGGTATGATTCGCGGATGGGGACTGTCGCAGGTTCCCGTAGATATTATTCGCAGGGCTCACGCAATAACGCCAGTTTCTGCGGTGCAGAATATTTATTCAATGGTAGAGCGTGGCGTTGAGGAGGATGTGATCCCATTTTGCAAGGAGAAC
>JAFSXO010000340.1 GCA_017444045.1 bacterium
AAGGCACATCTGAGCGAAGCGAAGCAGTGCCGGCGCGGAAGCTAGTGTAGCGCGAATATGTGCACGAAACACTAACTAAATGGCATTGGACGCTCTTGAATTAGAAGGAACATACTAGCAAAGTTCGTAGTTTTATTGCTCAATTTTATCGTTGTGCGGTCGCTTAACTAACAGGCTTAAGATGGGATGGGCAGTATTGTTCATGGCTATCGTGCGCAGATATAGCGCGTAACCAGTTCCGAGCAAGGCACATCTGAGCGAAGCGAAGCAGTGCCGGCGCGGAAGCTGGTGCAGCGCTAATTTGTAAGCAAAAAACTAATTAAATAGTATTGGACAAATAGGGGGGCAGCCTTGGCTAGGCTAAGAGCTGCAAACAGGAGTTTTGGTGGAATCATGCCATTGCAGATAGGTCAGAGAGTAGTATGCGAGGCTGAGCTTGGCCTGGGCTTGGGAGAAATTGTCGCCATCGGGCATGGAGGCATCGCCGATATTCGTTTTGCTGCCGTGGGCCAAAACCGCAGATATCGCCTCGATACAGCTCCTCTGCGCCGCGTGGTTTTGCATGTCGGCCAGCTGGCTAATTGCCAGGACGGCAGCAGTCTGCGCGTGGAGAGCCTGCGCGAAGAAGACGGGCTGCTCTATTATCAAGGCCAAGGCAAAGAGATCTGCGAGAAGGATCTGGAGAGCAGGCTCCCGCTGGCCAGCCCTGTAGATCGTCTGCGCGCCCAGAATTTAGGCGTAAGCGATGAGCTGGAACTTCACATCGCGGCCTGGAAGGTGCGCACCGCCATGCTCGGCGGCAATATACGCGGCCTGTGCGGTTCGCGCGTAGGCCTGCTTGACCATCAGCTTTATGTAGCCCATCGCGTGTCGCGCCTGGCCTTTCCCCGCGTGCTTCTGGCCGATCAGGTAGGCTTGGGCAAGACCATTGAAGCAGGGATGATATTCAGCGCTCTGCGCTCGCTAGGGCGGGCTGACCGAGTGCTGATCGTTGTGCCCGACAGCCTAGTACACCAATGGCTGGCGGAAATGGTGCGCCGCTTTAACGAGCTGTTTCGCCTTATCGGCCAAGAAGCGGCTGATGACGATGAGCCCTTCCACCTAAATTCTCGCTGTCTTACTACCTGGGGTGCCCTTAAATGCGGACTTTTCCGCGAGGCCTGCAGCTGTGATTGGGATCTGGTGATCATCGACGAGGCGCATCACCTGCGCGATGGCCAGTTTGCCCATATGGTAGCCTCTATGCTGGCCAAGAGAACCCATGGCCTGCTGCTGCTCACGGGAACCCCAGCCCGCAATGGCGCTCAGAGCGAGTTTACCCTGTTAAATCTGGTAGATGCCAAGCGCTATAACGATTTTGCCGCTTATAGCGCCCAGCGCACGGAGCTGCACCGGGTTTCCGAGGTGGCCAAAGCCCTGCACGAGGCGGGAGAGAATTACGACGGAGATGCGCACGATGAACTGCTGGATCAGCTGAAGTCGCTGTTCCCCCATGATGAAGGCCTGTCCGCTATTATCAGCCGCTTCCGCTCTGGTGATGCGATAGCGTATGGGGAGCTTATTGACGCGCTTATCGACCGCCATGGCCCCGGCCGGGTTATTTTCCGCAACCGCCGCGAGCGTTTGCAAAAGCTTTTCCCGGGGCGCCATGTTGAGCTGGTGCCGCTTCATGTGCGCAAAAATAATGTCGACAAAGTCGTCGACCCGCGCCTGCAGTGGATAGTTAGTTTTCTCAAAAAGCATCCCCAGGAAAAGCTGGTAGTAATATCCAGCAAGGCAGAAGTTGTGGTGGCCCTGCAGAAGCAGCTGCGCCAGAATTGGAATATCGACAGCGCTGTGTTTTACGAGAGCCTGCCCTTGGTGGAGCGCGATCGCCAGGCGGTCTGGTTTTCCGCGGCCGACGGGGCGCAGGTTTTGCTGTGCAGCGAGATCGGCAGTGAGGGCCGGAATTTTCAGTTTGCGCATAATTTGGCCTTTTGGGATGTGCCCATTCCGCCCGACATAGTTGAGCAGCGCATAGGGCGCCTAGACCGTTTGGGGCAGCGGCATGTAGTTAATGTTTATGTTCTGTATCTGCAGGATACGGCTGTAGAGTATTTATTGCGCTGGCACATGGCTATGGGCTCGTTCGATGGCCCCGTGGAGAACGCCAGCGAAATAATCGCTCGGGTGCATCTGCGTGACTGCCTGAATGAGGAAGACTTCCCCGCTATGCTCGCTGAATCGCAGAGGCTGCTGTGCCGCTACAAAGAGCAGGCCCGCGAAAATATCGATTATTTAGTCGATCTCAACTCTTATAACGAAAAGCTCGGAGCGGATCTGCATCGCGAGGTCTTAGAGGCTGAGAAGGTTTGCGATCTTCCGGTGTTTATAACGCGCCTGCTGGAGGTGTTTGGGGTAACCTTTTCGGAGACCAGAAGACCAGGTGTCTTTGTCTTGCAGGCCGATTTGATGCGGCATCTGGATCAGCTAGTGGGCTGGCGTCCGGATATGGTGGCCACGTTCGATCGCGGTTTGGCGGTCATGTATGAGGATGTGGAATACCTGACCCCCGATCATCCGCTTGTGCTGAGCGCTATATCTGCCCTGCTGGATGGGGCGTCTGGATGTGCTTCTGCGCTGCGCTGGCAGGGGGCAGCCGCTCCTGGGCTGCTGATGCAGTGCCTTTATGTTTTTGAGGCCGCCGGTCCGCAGGCTTTGGAGCTATATCGCTATATGCCGCCCATAACGGAGATGATCACGGTCGATGTCAATGGGAATCCCTTTGAGGGCTCCCTGCCCGATACTCGAACCATGCGGGAGATGAATGCCGATCTGCTCGGTATGCTGCTTTCTAAGCTCAGCTCACGCCTGGATCGGCTGGCTGAGGTGGCGGCCAAGCTGGCCATGGATCGCCTGGAAGAACGCCGCAGGGAGTACCAGGAGACCGCTGAGCGCCAGCTGCAGGAGGAATATGTGCGCCTGCTGGAGCTGCAAAGGGTAAACTGTATGGTCAGCCAGGCTGAAGTAGATCAGTTCGCCGCTAAAAAGTCGGCTGTACTGCAGGCGTTGCAGCAGGCGAAGCTGCGCCTTGACGGAGTGCGTTTGGTGCTGATGGAGTCTCATTAACTTAAGCAATGGCCAATAGATCCCCATTATAACTCCCCCTAAAGGATGGCAGGGGGAGATGTCGCGACTGCGACAGTGGGGGTGGCCACAGCTGGCGGAAGAATCGAAGTTTAACGCATGTTGTGTGCTAACTTGTACGCTAACATACAACGCAGCGCTAACGCACATGAATTTTCTGACCCAATGCCATGAACCTTAAGTTAATGGCATTGGGTGCTGATGGAGGTGTAGCTTGTCTCGTGTCGCTCTGGCGCAGCATTTGCGTACTTTAATAGTGGGCGGCCTGTTGGCGTGTATTATTTTGGCTGCGGTAATGCTGCGGGCCTCTGATTTGGGCAGAAACTATCTTGAAGCCAACGAAGGTGGAACCTTCTTTCTGTCCATGGCTCCCCTGGACAAGTATTTTGTGTGGGGCGGCACAGAATCGGATTTTACCGGCGCTGAATCGGAATGGAACGGCATTCTAGCTTATTACGGCCTGTTCCGCGGCGCTCAGCATTGGCTGGGCATGGACGAGTTTTCTCTGCGTTTTATTCCCATGGTCTGCGGTGTTCTGGGAATTGCTGCTATCTTTTTTTTGGGACGCCGCTGGGGAGGGGACAGCTGCGGGCTGCTGGCTGCACTTTGCTTGGCTCTGAATGCTGAGCATATCGATCTGTCGCGCTATTACCGTTTTAATTCTTTAAGCGTTCTGATAGCTATTCTGAGCACTTATGCGCTGGCGGTGGCCGTGCAGAAGCGAAAGCGCTGCTGGTGGTGGGTCTATTGGGTTAGCTCGGTTATGTGCCTGTGGAGCATGATGCTCAGCGCCTTTCTGCTGCCTGCGCATTGGCTTTATATTCTGCTGAGTGCCGAGACCGCTGGGGAGCGGAAGCGCCTGCTGCAGAGCGTGCTTATAGCGGGTCTGGCTATTTTGCCCTCGCGCTTCTTTGATGATAAGGCCTTGGCCCGCATATACTGGTATCCCCATTTATCCTGGGAGCGCTTTTCTGAGCTGTGGAGCGTGACGGTCAGCGTCTGGAACGAGCTGGCTGGGCAGGCGGTTTTTGCCTATCTGGTGCTGTATGCCTGCCTCCTGTTGGGCCTGGCTTTGTCTCTGCGGAGCTGGCTCGGCCTGGGCCGACGCTTTGCCGAGCGCATTGACTGCACAGCAGTGCTGGCAGGCTGGCGCTACTGGGAGCTTTTAGCCTGGCTGGGAGCTGGTGCTCTGGCCGTATTGCTTTTAAGCGCGTCAGCAGACAGCCTTTTCGGGCACGACACCACGCTGATGTATGACCAGGGCCTTAATAAGGCTATTAGCGGTCTGACCGATACTGATGCCTGGCGCAGGTTTGCCTTAGACTGGCACCAGCGCGGGGGCTGGCTGGCCTCGCTGCTGCTAGAGGCGGCTTTGCTGCATTGGCTTCTGGGATTGCTTCCCAGCGGCTGTCTTGACAGGCTGCAGAAACGCTGGCCGAAATACGACTGGAAGGCGGTCGCGGCGTGGGGGCGTTGCGTTGCGGATAGCTCGGAGTGGGCGTTGCCCTTGCTGTGGCTGCTGGTGCCGGGCTTGGGAATGTGCCTGTGTACTCTGCTGATAAAGCCTATTCTGCTTACACGCAATGTATGCTTTATTATACCGGCAGTGTCGCTGCTGATAGGCCTCGGCTTTGCCCGCTGCAATGCCGGGGGGAAGGTCGTAGCGTTGCTTTGTCTGTGGTTCGCCTGTCCGCAGCTTACCTATGGTACCTGTGAGCATCTCGATGCCGTCCCCGAAATGCTGAACGGCTGGTCGCCGCTTATTGAAGTAATCCATAAGGAAGCCCGTGATGGCGACTGCGTGATACTTAAGTCCGTAAACGGCCCTACGTATCGGTATTATGTGTATCTGGCCTCGCGGTATCGGCGCTTCCCTGCCGTAAAGGTTTGGCCGGAATTCGCCTGGAATGGCTCGCCATGCCCGATGGTGGCGTTTAGGTATGGACAGGAATTTGTCAGGCGCATTAGGCCGGAGCAGAGGCTGTGGGTGATCCACGATGAGCCCTGGTTCAGTATTATGCGTTTAAGTGATGAGGATCTTGAGGGCTTTTCCGTGAAAAAGCGCTGGTATTTCAGCTTTGGTATGCAGCTTACTGAGCTTCAGCGCGATGAGCGATAAAAAAAAGTCTCTAAACCTCTTGACTATTCTGCTCTAAGCAATTATACTGAATTGCGCCTGGAAGGGATGCTACGGAGCGTAGCGCAGCCTGGTAGCGCACTTGCTTTGGGAGCAAGGGGTCGCCGGTTCGAATCCGGCCGCTCCGACCAGGGCAAGAACTAGATTTCGCGCCCATAGCTCAGGGGATAGAGCAACTGCCTTCTAAGCAGTGGGTCGCAGGTTCGATTCCTGCTGGGCGTACCAAAATTTTATACATGGTGGGTGTAGCTCAGTTGGTTAGAGCGCCGGTCTGTGGAACCGGAGGTCATGGGTTCAAATCCCATTACCCACCCCATATATCGCCAGCTTGACTGGCGATTATTTTGGGTCGTTAGCTCAGTGGTAGAGCATCTGACTTTTAATCAGGGGGCCGCGGGTTCGAGCCCCGCACGACCCACCAAATGGATTGCTTCGGCAGTCCATTTTTTTTGCCTGTATGCGGGAATTGTTACAATTGTATCCGAAATTATTTTAATCTTTGTGTAGATTTTTTCTGAGGGAGCCTAGATATGCCAACTGATGACAATAATTTCAAATCCTTCCCCTGCCACGGCTATGCTGTGCATAGTGCTACCTCGCCATTGGTTCCGTATAATTTTGAGCGCCGCGCTCTTAATCCTAAAGATGTGCTCATCAGCATAGAGTACTGTGGAGTGTGCCATTCCGATATTCATCAGGCTCACAATGACTGGAGCTGCGGACGTTATCCCATGGTCCCCGGCCATGAGATAGTCGGCCTCGTTAAAGCTGTGGGCGAGCAGGTTACTAAGTTTGCCGTAGGCGAGCGCGTTGGGGTCGGATGTATGGTTGATTCCTGCCGCGCCTGCGATAACTGCCTAGCCGAAGAAGAGCAGTTCTGCCTTAAGCACATGGTTATGACCTACAACGATGTTGAGATGGATCTGAAGACGCCTACATACGGCGGATATTCGGACTGCATCGTCGTAGATGAGCATTTTGTTTTAAGAATGCCGGAAAATCTCGATCCAGCTTCGGCCGCACCGCTGCTCTGCGCTGGCATAACAACCTATTCTCCCCTGCGCCATTGGGGGGTAGGGCCCGGCTATCAGCTGGCTATTGTCGGACTGGGCGGCTTAGGGCATGTAGGCGTAAAAATCGCCAGATCTATGGGCGCAGAGGTTACCGTGCTTTCCACCTCGCCGGAAAAGGCTTCCGATGCGGAGATGTTTGGGGCGCATCATTTTGTCGATACCGGCGATCCCTTGGCCTTGCCCAAGCTGCACGACTGTTTCGACGTGATCATTAATACAATGCCCGTAAACTTTAATTTGGATCTTTACCTCAACCTTCTTAAGGCCGATGGTGCCCTTATTAGCGTGGGCATGCCGGCGCAGATATTCTCGTTTAATCCCTTTAGCCTGCAGATGAAGCGACGCTCGCTGTGCGGCTCCTTTATGGGCGGCATAGCCGAAACCCAGGAAATGCTGGACTATTGCGGCGAGCATAACATTACCGCTGAGGTCGAGCTGATACATCCAGACGACATCAACCAGGCCTGGGAGAATATCATAGCTAAGAAAGCCCGCTATCGCTACGTTATCGACTGCCATAAGATTGGTGAGCAGCGCTAACATAAAGCGCAGCGCTAACGCAAATATGCGGCAAATCACTTATATTCAGCTGTAAGGCGGCTATTCCCTGAAGGAATGGCGACCAGCCAGTGCAGTTCTCCGTTGAAGCGCAGGGGACGCACGGTGGCTGGCCGGCCGTATATTTTTATGTTTTTGGCAGAGCCGTGCAGAAGTATGGCCATACCTGAGGCGGGGGCATATACGATAGCCTGGAGCTCTCCGCTGTCGGTCCAGCTATGTATGCGGGCGCGGGCACGGCTCTGCATGAAATCCCAATAATCGTTAAAATTGGCCAGCCAGTGGCGATGGGCTGCCGCGGCTTTAGCTATACTGCTGAGGAATTCGCGGCCCTTTTCTTGGGCCACCCAGCGGTGGGGATGCAGCAGCACGACTATGGCCTGGTGGTAGCTTACGGCGCTTTCTTCTATCAGCTTTTCTAGATACTCGGCATTGACCCCCGACCAGTTTTCCTGGGTCTCAAAGGGCCATTCCCATACGCCTAAGGGCAGGCCGTTGCTGTCTATCGCCTGAAATGGGAGGCCGGTTCCGAATAGGTAGCCGCGGAAGCGGTTGGGCCCATAGCTGCTGTCCATGGCAATGCCCGCTGCGGCCAGATTGCGCCACGGCTTGGGGTAGCTGCGTCCCCACAGCAAAAAATGGATGCGGCTGAAATGCGGATTGCGGCGCGGGAAACAGGCGTATTCGCGCTGCTGAATTAGGGGAAGATAGGGCCAAAATCTGTTCCAGTGCACTCCCCAGGTAATGGCCTGTGAGGCTTTTCCGGTCCAGCCGTTGGGCGCGCAGTATGGCTCGCGGTGTTCTGTCCAGCGCTGGGCATCGCTTGCGCTGTTGCATATCTGAAAAATGGTAGAGCGCAGCTGCAGTCTGTCTTCCAGCTCCCAAAGCCTGGCAAAGGCTTGGGGGCCGAGGTTTTCTTCGTCGTGCGTAACAGAAAGTATCCCATCGTAAGCGTAAGGAAAGCGCCACCAGCGCGGCCAAAGGCGCAAAGCCCCGTCGCAGTAGCCGGCCAGCCAATCTTCAAGCATGTCGGCATAGGGATAATCGTTGTCGATCATGTCGCGGGAAAGCGCCAAATCCTGAGCCTCAACCAGGCTGGGAACTAGACCTGTCGTTTCTTGGGCTGTCCAATGCCTGATCGGAACCCCCTGCTGCATGGCCTGCAGGTGAATTCCTAAATCAAAGGCTAAGGTTATTATCCATCCCCGTCCCACCGAGCGCTGCCATATCGCCGGAGCATTGCCGATGCTTCCCACTTTTTTTATTTTCTGATCGAGCTTCGCTGTAGCGTGAACAAAGGTGAAGACTGGCGAAGCTGCCAGGGCGATCTCTGCCTCTTGCGGGCCGCAGTACGGATTATGAGGCATGTTCTCAAAGCTTAGAACGCTGCCCTTTGACGAGCCCCCGCAGGTGTTTGAAGGCTCGGATTCCAGCACTCCGCCGCTGAGATAGCGCCAAGCTGGCGAGGGCGTCTCTAAAACTAGGCAGCCGCCGTCTTCGGCAAACTGATACAGGCAGTGGAGCATTTCGGGGCTGGGGGTGCCGGCTGCCGCGCTGGAAGCTATTATGATCAGGCGTCTCTGCAGAACATCTTTAACGGATAAGCTGTTCCAGTCCGCAATGGCAAAGCTGTTTCCGGTGGCCTGCTCGAGAAAATTGCTCCAGGCGTAGTTCCAGCTGACCTGCTCGAAATAGCTGGGCGGATTGACCTGGGTAAGGCTGTCAGGGCTGAGGATGAGAAGTGCATCGCCCGAAGTATCGCGCAGCACCGAGGTGCCCTGCTTTTCGCTTTGATCCGGCCCCGCGTAAAAAATGGTTATTAAAACCGGTCCCCATGAGCGCAGCCGCTGCCAGTTGAAGCACACTAAAGCTAGCGCGGCCAGTCCGGCAAGGATGATTGCCAGCTTGAAGAGCGGTTGCTGGCGTAAGTCGCAGTGGCGCTGTGCCATGGGAATGCTTTGGCTGTTAAATCGGGGATCTCCTACTTAAAATAGCTGCATGCTATTGCTCTTTAGCTTGGCCGTTGCCAATATAAGCGTCTGCCGCGGAGTAAATATACAGCCCGCCCGCGATTATGCCGGGTATAAATGAGAGCTTAAGATAACGGAGCCCTGTCTCTATACTGCTGGCTTTCTGATCGATGCCGTCGGTTATAATGCTGTAGCTGTTAATTAGCCCCAGCACTACCCATATGCCCCACCACACCAGGAAAAGGGTAAATATGACGATGATGGCAATACCCTTGGACTTTTGCCCGAGGGCGATCTGTCCCGCGCCTGGGTATACGAAAAGCGAGAGCATGGCGCATTGCCCAGGCGTAAGCTTTTTCGGCTTTGAGGCAACCGCGGGCGCGGAGGCATTGCCTGCAGGCTGATGTCCGCTGCACGCAGTCGGCTGATTGCTGGCTGGCGCGCTTTCAGCTGTTGAATTGTCGGCGCTGGGCTGAGCTTCTGAAGCAGAGGATGGAGTAGTATCCATAGTAGAGCTTTATTTTTGGGGAGCACTAGACAAATCCTGTTGCCAAAGAATGACAGCAATGTCGTCTAGTTATGCAATAACCAAAAGCTCCCCATTATAACTCCCCCTAAAGGTAATGTCGTTTAGTTAAGCAATGGCCAATGGATCCCCATTATAACTCCCCCTAAAGGATGGCAGGGGGAGAAGTCGCGCCAGCGACAGGGGGAACCAGCTATCAAATGTCGTAGTTCTAAGGTTAATTTATTGCTGTGTTCAATGCATTAATTTTACTGTTTTTAATGGAAATGGTGTTCAAATGGCGGACGAAAAGAAAGAGACCATAGTTCTCGGTGTGGTAGGCGCTGACTGCCACGCGGTAGGCAACAAGATCCTGGAGCGGGTCTTTGACGAACAGGGTTTTAAAGTCGTAAATCTGGGAGTAATGGTCTCGCAGGATGAATTTATCGATGCGGCTATCGAAACCAATGCGCAGGCAATTTTGGTATCCTCGCTTTACGGACAGGGTGAGCTGGACTGCGAGGGGCTGCGCGAGCGCTGCATTGAGCGGGGTATCGAAGATATTATTCTGTATGTGGGCGGCAATCTGGTTATAGGCAAAGCCGATTATGACGAAACCGAAAGGAAGTTCAAGGCTATGGGCTATGACCGAGTATTTCGTCCCGACTGCGACCTGATCGAAGCCGCAAATAGCTTGCACCAGGATATACGCGAACGGTTTGGCGAGGGGAGCGGTAAGTAACCTGTGGCTTATGTGATGTCTGTTGACATAGGCTCCACCTATACCAAAGGAGCTCTCTTCGGTTACGACGAGAACCGAACAGCGCCTATGGAATTGCTGGAGAAATCCGTAACCGCCACAACGGTGGAGCATCTGCCCGCTGGCTTTGAGCGCGTCAGCGCCGAGCTGATGAAGTCGGTGCCGGCAGGGGCGAGCAGAGATATCAGTATAAGCTTCTCCTCTTCGGCAAAGGGCGGATTGGCTATATATGCTTTGGGAATTGTGCCAGAGCTAACGCTTAAGACAGCTAAGCTTACAGCTCTTTCCGCAGGCGGAAAGGTCGTCGGCTTTTCTTCCTATAAGCTCACTGCAAAGGATTTGCGCGAGCTGGAAGCCAGCAGTCCCGATGTAGTTCTGCTGGCCGGCGGCACCAACGGTGGCAACGAGTCCTTCCTGCGCCATAACGCCAAGCAGCTCCTGCGCAGTGATTATCTCCGCCAGCGCGCCACCATAGTATTCGCGGGCAACGAGGTGCTGGCCGAGGAAATACCAGAAGAGCTGACTGGCGCGGGCTTTGATGTGCGGGTAGCCGATAACATTATGCCCGAGATCGATGCTATAAATCCTCAAAACGCCAGGGAGCATATCCGCGATGTTTTCCTGCAGCGCATTGTTAAGGGAAAAGGGCTCGATGTTCTGGTTAGCAAGGTTGGAAAATCGCCCAATCCTACGCCGTATGCTGTGATCAGCCTAGTCGAGGCTATCTCTAAATATGCCCCTGATTTCGGCGAGTTTATTCTGATCGATTTGGGCGGAGCAACTACCGATGTTTACTCTTACGCCCGCGAGCACCATGGCGCTGAGCGCGTGGTGTATCGCGGTCTGCCCGAGCCGATAGTCAAGCGAACCGTAGAGGGCGACCTGGGAATGCGGGTGTCGGCTCATTCGGTGGCTGATTTCGTAGATGAGGTGACGGCACAGGATCCAGAATTCCGACGGTTTATTGAAATCATCAATAACGATACTTCTTATCTGCCCGACGATGAACGGGGCCGCGCTTACGATAGGCTGATGGCTCAAACCTGCATAGACATGGCCTTGCAGCGTCATGTCGGCACTCAAAAGCGCGTATTTACAGCTATGGGTGACGCGTTTATTCAGCAGGGCAAGGATTTGCGGGCGGTATCCAAGTTAATCGGTTCGGGCGGTTATCTGTCGCGTGCCGATGATTTTATCTACAGCGGCGAGTCTATGGCTGGAGTTGGTGCTTTAAGCAGCGGAGAGCAGGTCTACCTGGTGCCGCAGCATATCGATTACTGCCGCGATAGTCAGTATATTTTCCCCCTGCTGGGGAATTTGGTAGACGATTTGGCAGAGCGGGCAGTTTTAACGGCTTTAGAATCATTAACATAAGCATTACCAGTGCCATTGAACCATTAAGTTAATGGCATTGAATATCACTTGAATAGCATTATAAGGCTGGCAATTTGCTAGCTTACCAATGCTGTGGCTGGGTTTTAAATTATAATTGAACAGCGAGCTAAATGCTGAGGAGCAACACGATGACAACAGATGTTTTGGAAAAGGCTATAAGCGAAGAGGTTTTTTTCGCCGAGCGCCAGGAGGTACTGCAAACTTGGCCTACCGGAGCAGATGTCGATTTGGATGAGGCCATTGCCTATCAGAAACAGATCGCGCCTGCACGCCGCTTTTCTGAAGCGCTTCGTAAAGCTGCCGAAGCGAGACAGGTGCTCGTGCAGCCTCGCGCTGGTGTGGCTCTGGTTGATGAACATATAGCTCTGCTGCAAAAGCTGCAGGAGGACGCCGACCTGCTTCCGTCGACGATCGACGCATACACGCGACTCAATCAGTACGAGGAAGCGCATAAGGGTCTGGAGCGCTCCCGCGCGGCCGGCCGCTCGCTTCTCAATGGTTTTCCCGCAGTAAATCACGGCGTGAGCGAGTGCCGCCGCGTCGTCGAGAGCCTTAAAAAGCCCGTGCAGGTGCGCCATGGCACGCCCGATGCCCGACTGCTGGCAGAGATTACTCTGGCCGCAGGCTTTACCTCGTTTGAGGGCGGGGGCATTTCGTATAACATTCCCTACGCTAAAAAGGTTCCGCTGGAATGGTCCTTGCATACCTGGCAGTACGTCGATCGTCTGGTGGGATATTACGAGTCTAAAGGTGTCCGCATTAACCGCGAGCCCTTTGGGCCTTTAACCGGCTCTCTGGTTCCGCCCTGCATTTCCA
>JAFSXO010000341.1 GCA_017444045.1 bacterium
ACCTGGCGCATCAGAGATGATAAACTCGGGCAATTCATTATACGGCTGTTCCAGGATAGTCCATCAGAAAAAGTTCGCGAAATCAGCTGTATGGGGTTAAATTGTTATTCTGTCGTAAATCTGAAAGATTTTTTTTCGAAACGGGGTTATTATATCAAAACAGAAAACGGTCCGATAAAAATTGGTGAAGGTTATGGATTTATCAGACGGTATGAGGAATATGTCGTCGACCGCGATCGAGATGGGCTAACCGAGCTGATTTGCGAATGTGTCGACAACATGTCTGGTAGTCAGCGGGTATTTGTTTATCGCAGAGAGGGAAACATAATTAAGCGCGGCAGAATTAATCCATATAAGCTTGAAATGACCGGATGGACAGGTTCTCTGAAGTGTGATTACTATGAGCTATATGATCCAGAGCGGCGCGTTTTTATCGTCAGGTACACTTGTACCGATAAAAACACCAAAACGATTACTATAGCCGATTATAGCGGCTTTGAATGGGAGGACTATGCCTGTATCTCGGATTAGCTCTATAAGCTGAGAAGGCGCATTGCTTTAGCTACATTCCGCGCTCTGCTGTTCCACAGCTGGGCGCTTTTTTGCAGGTATAATTCATGGCTGCTGTTTGCAGAGTATAGCGCGTGACCAGTTCCGCGCAAGGTACATCCGAGCGGAGCAGTGCTAGCCTGGAAGCTGGTGCAGCGCAAATAAACAAACGTATTTTTAAGCTAAGCATTAAAGCTGATAGGACTTAAAATTTAATGAATGCTCTTCAATAGAGAATTTGGCGCCGTCTATGGTGAGAATGGCCACGCTGGGCTGCTGGCTGAAGCGAGGCTCAGAAGCACTGCCCGGATTGATGTAAAGCACATCCCCGCCCCAATGCTGGCGGGCGCGGTGGGTATGACCGTAGATGACGATTTTGGTGTCAGGCTCTAGAACCAGGTAATTAACGTTGTGGATAGCCTGAATCTGTATATCCTCAAATTTGATCGTTACCATAGAGGGGATTGTTCTGGCCCAATAACCGAAATCGCAATTGCCGCGGGCCACGCTGACGGGCGCGATCTGTTCCAGTTCCTCGATGATAGAAGGGCTGGTCAGATCGCCGGCGTGAATGATGTGCTGGCAGCCTTGGAATATCTCAGGTATTCTAGGGCTCAGTATGTCGTGGGTATCGGAAATAAGGCCAATTTTAATCATGGCTGCTATGTTCGCGATAGCTAGACGAATTCTTTTACGCCATCTTAAGCTAACGAAATTGCTAACTAAGCGTTTTGGAAAATTGAAAAATGTTCTATTTAGCTAACATTTATTGACTATATAATAAGAATATGCTATAAGATATAAAAAATTATTAGTGTTACGGAAATAATCAACTGAACTATGGTTAGCTATTGCTCCGATGTTATTTAGTTAAGCCCATATAAGAATTATTCATGGCTGTCGTTTGCAGATTATAGCGCGGAACGGGTTACGCGCCAGGTACATCTTAGCGTAGCGAAGCAGTACCAGCGCGGAAGCTGGTGCAGAGCGAATATGTTTGCGAAACACTAACTAAACGACATTGACCATTGCTCAAAGCGGTACCGTCACATAAGCGAGTATGGCGCTAACATGTTCGCGCAATTGCTAACGATACCATGGAGGAAACGACATAATGCCAGATTATAGCGAACGCACCGAGCGACTGATTAATATTTTTAACGACACCCAAGCGCGGTATAATGATAACCCAGACCTGGCCGCAGCCGTAAAGAAAAGCTGCCGAGAAGCTAAGCTTTACGAGGCTGACGAATATCCGACCCTGACCGATGATTTGCGCAAGCCTCAGTGTGAGGTAACCATTACCAAGCTTAAGACCTTTGAGGCGGCCATGCGCCAGAGACAGCTGCATCCGCAGGCCAAAATAGCGGTGCTCAATTTCGCCTCGGCGACAAACCCCGGCGGAGGGGTCAAAAAAGGCAGCATAGCTCAGGAAGAATGTCTGTGCCGCTGCTCTACCCTTTATCCAACCCTGGACACCCAGACTTTTTGGCAGAAGTATTACAACGTGAACCGCGCTTCCTGCGATGCTAAGCACACCGATGCCTGCATATATTCACCCAATATCGTGGTATTTAAGAGCGACGAGCAGTTTCCGGCCATGCTTAAGCCCCAGGATTGGGTAACTCTAGATGTAATCACCTGCGCGGCTCCCAATTTGCGGTCTAACCCAAACAATCGCTTCAATCCAGGTCAGGCCCAAAAGATCAGTCTGACACCCGATCAGCAGTATAAGCTGCATCTGCAGCGCGCCCGCCACATTCTTACTGTAGCGGCGTCCCACAATGCTGATATTTTAATCCTGGGTGCCTTTGGATGCGGGGCATTCCGCAACGATCCCTATGCTGTAGCAAGAGCCTATCGGGATGCCTTAGGAGAACTGCACAAATATTTTAGCCGTGTTGAGTTTGCTATTTATTGCCGCGATAACGAAACAATCAACTTTAACGCCTTCAGACAGGTTCTCACCGGAAAGCGCTGAGCCAGTGTCATAAAGCTTTAGTTTTAGTTAATGGCATTGAAAACAAAGGGAAAGGCTTAAGCTAGGGGAAATTCAAGGGTTACTCATTATAAAAACCCAAAGCAAAGGACTGCATAAAACAGCTATCATTTGATCTGCAAAGCGTATGTCAATAAAGCTGTGCAAATCAAAGACATAGCCTGTGCATAACCTAGCAACCCCTGAGAAACAGCGTAAAATGTTTATAATGTTCACGGATGTAAGCAGTATAAAGCACAGTCTTTGAACAGTATTAATCCAAGCTTATTCTCGATTTTTAGGGCTTCATAAAAATTATCTACATTTATACGGGCTCTATTAATAAGAATAATAGAAATTAATTAATTAATTTATTAATAGTTGAGGTTCAATAACGATGCGTTTTGCCTGTGAGAAGCAAGCTATAAAGGTAGCCATTGACCAAGCTAACAATGCGGTTGGTTCAAGCGCAAATATGCCCATTCTCAGTCATATCTGCCTAAATGCTAAAGGAGACAGCTTGGAGCTCATCGCCACTGACTTGAACGTTGGCATAGTAAATAAGCTGTCCTTAGATGTAGCTGAAGAAGGCAGCGTGGCTGTCGCAGCCAGCAGCTTCAAAAGAATCGTCGAAAGCTTTGATCTTGGCCTAATCGATTTCGAGCTGGCTCCTCATAACGGTTCGCTCATCATTTCTAACAAAAGCTCCCGCTATGAGCTGCTTACCCTGCCCAGCTCAGAGTTTCCTACTCCTAAAGTGCCCGAAACGCGTTTCGTATTCAGCATTCCCGGAAAAGAGCTAAAGTATATGCTCAATACGGTAAAATTCGCTACTGCCGATGCTTCAAGCACCAGAACAAATATGCAAGGCGTGCTGTTCGACATCAAGGCCGGCTGCTTGAATATGGTAAGCACAGACGGAAAACGCATGGCTAAAATTTCTCGTAAGCTTGAGGAAGAGATAGATGATTTTAAGGTTATCGTTCCCAAAACAGCTATCGACAAGCTTATGGGTGTCATCGTTCCTGAAGACAGCTACCGCGTCGATGTCTGCGAAAAGCAGATATATTTTAGCAATGACAAGGTTATGTTTAACTGCTCCCTGATCGATGCTACATATCCCGACTATACCAGGTTCTTCGAGAGCAATTCCGATAAAAAATGCTGCGTAGTGGACCGGCAGATTCTTCTGAAATCCCTTAAGCGCGTATCTATTATGGCCGAGGATAAGATAACTCCCGACCTGGTAGTCTTTGATTTCTGCAGCGACAGTCTGGATCTTACCTCTCAGAGCGCGGCTATGGGAAGCGGCCATGAAACTATTGCGGTAGATAATGATGCCGAGCCTATAGTTATCTCATTTAACAGCGGCTATATAGTCGATGTGTTAAACGCTCTGGTCAGCGATAAAATCGAAATTGAAATTAAAGGCCAAAATTCTGGCGTGGTAATCAGACCGCTGGGAAGCACTGATTATGACTATATCTGTATGCCGCTGAGACAGCGTTAGCTTGTGTCTTGCAAATTAGCAAGCTAAGTGCTAGAATACTGCCCGAAACTTGGTGTTAGTGTTTGCGCCGGTAGCTCAATGGATAGAGTGTTGGCCTCCGGAGCCAAAGGTTGCAGGTTCGACCCCTGTCCGGCGTACTTTAATACTCAGTTCTTTTTTATTGTGAACGACGAATATTGGATGGAGCTGGCGTTTCAGGAAGCTTTACGCTCTGCCCAGAATAGGGATTTTCCCGTCGGGGCGGTGGTCGTAATAGACGAAGAAGCGATCAGCAGAGCTGGCAATGAGCGGTATCTTAGCCATAGCCCTTTAGGCCATGCCGAAGCTATCGCCATAACCAGGGCGGCCGAAATACTCGGGGACTGGCGTTTAACCCAAGCGACTGTTTACGTTACTATGGAGCCATGTCCGATGTGCAGCGGACTGATGCTGCAGACGAGAATAAAGCGGCTCGTTTACGGGGTGCCCAGCTACCGTGAAGGCTGCGCCGGATCGGTTGTCAATCTGCTGGATTATCCTGGCATGGCTCACCATATCGAGGTTTGCAGTGGAATGCTGTCTAAAAAAATCTCTGACTTAATGCAGGACTTTTTTTTGGACAGTCGTAGTTAGTGTTCGTTATCTTGGAGAGATGGCTGAGATGGCTGAAAGCGCACGATTGGAAGTCGTGTATACGGGGTAACCGTATCAAGGGTTCGAATCCCTTTCTCTCCGCCAGCATTCTTTTTAGGGGGAACGATAACTTTATATAGGGAGAGATGGCAGAGTCCGGCTGAATGCACTCGACTCGAAATCGAGCAGGGAGTTTGTACACTTCCTCGGGGGTTCGAATCCCTTTCTCTCCGCCAGCATTCCCCCTAAAAGGCAATGTTATTTGGCTGAGAAGCTGCAGAATAGCGAAAGCCTCAGAAGTATGCTTTTGACAATTTTATACCTCATGGAGAGATGGCTGAGATGGCTGAAAGCGCACGATTGGAAGTCGTGTATACGGGGTAACCGTATCAAGGGTTCGAATCCCTTTCTCTCCGCCAGATGATATTTCGGGATTTGTATCCTGCTCAAGTAGAGAGTTGTGAACCAGGTCAGGAGCGGAAGCTAGCAGCCTTAAGCGATATCGCTATTGTGGGCAGTCAATGCAGATCCCGATTTTTTTATGCAGAGCTGGTCTGGTGCGCAGGCTGGTGCAGCGCAGGGCTGATGGTTTTGGTTCTCTATTTCTGTTTTATTTGACGCTGGTTTTTGAAATGCTATAATTATAAAGTTATGGCTCAGCAAGATATTCTTCCACCGATCCACGAAGACGACCGCATGCTTTCCGGGCTGGTATATCCGTTATGGCTGTTTTTAGGCCCTATTGTTCTTTACGGATCGAAGCGCGAGGAGCCTTATCTGCATTTCAATGCTCTGCAGGCCATTGTATTGGGCGCTTCTTCGCTAGGGCTCAGTCTGTTGGTGTTTTTTGTTACCTGGTTTTTGATGTGGGTGCTGCCGGGCTCTTTTATCACCATGTCGGCCGTAATGGGCATCGTCATTTTTACCACGGTCGTCCTGGCTCTTTTATTCTATCTCACCTTTGTGCTTTTTGTGGCCTGGCGTGTGGCCAACGGCAAGTTTTTGCGTCTGCCTTTTATAGGAACCTGGGCAGAAAAACGCATGCAGCAGAATCTGAATATTACTCCTGAGAGCTATAGCACCGCTGTTTTCGGCGAAAAGCGTACGAAGGCCATTTTAAGCCAGTTTGATTACCGCAACGCTCCTGGCTATGTCGAAGAGGATTTCGATGACAATGCCGTCAGCGAGGGCGAAAATCCCGAAGACGCTTATTACAATCCAGACACCGATACCTATGAGTATGTTTCCGAAGCCGATAATGCCGAAGCTTTGCTGTCCTATGAGCAGGCCAACGCTCCTCAGCCGAGCGCTAATCCTCCGAGCGTAGCCAAAGCTTCGCCTACGGCAGCCCGGCCTTCCGGATACCAGGCTCGCGTTTCCAGTCCGCCAGCTAAGCCTTCTGGTTCAGCAGGTTCAGGGACTGACGGTTTTAAGCCCCTGTCCTACCAGTTTGGCAAAACTATGCCGGGCGGCAGTACCAGTCTCGGTAGCGGCAGTAAAAATATAGGCGCTTCTACAACAATAGACGGCGGCAGCTTCAAGCCGTTAACTCCGCAGCCAAACGCGCGCGCTGCAGAGCCTGTGGTAGCCGGTCAGCGCTCAGCACCTGGTCAGTTTAAGCCTTTGATGTCTCAGAACAGCACCAAGCAGCAGCAACAGCCTGCGGCTAGGAATGCGCCTAGATTCCAGTGGCTAGATTTTGATCAGTCGGGCTCAGGCTCAAAACCTGCCCCGCCAGCTCCTGAGACCGGAAGCTCTTCCGCGGCTTCTAATCCATCGGGAGACAACAGCTTCAAGCCGGGATTAATGGGCAGCAAAAGCAGCTCCCGCTCTGTTGCTCCGCGCGTACAGTGGGATAAGCTGGGAGATTCCTAGCTTTCCGCCAGCTTTTAGCTGGGAGTGCTTCTGTGCCGCGAAAGCTGGATGCTGATCTTAAAGCAGCTTCCATATATTAGCAGCTTCCGCAATTATTTGTCCTTCCTGATCTTAGGGCTTGGGCCGGGGGCTATGCCGCTCAGCAGAGCTTTGCCATATTTAGGGCGCAGCGCATACAGCACATCACCTTCAGTCAGGCTGGCATACTGCTTCGAGGTCTGCAGAGCTGCCAGCTTAATCATGCGCACCTTTAATACCTTGGGAAGTGGCGTGCCCTTGGGCAGTTTCGGCGTGCCATCTACCAGGACGCCCTCTAAGCTTATCCGGATGCTTTCTCTCCAGGAGCTGGCCAGCCAAAGCCGGTAAACGATATAATCATGGTGATCTAGGCTGGGTATCGAGCTGCATAGCTCTGCATATGAAGTCCAGGGCTTATCGTTTAATGTGCGCAGCACCTCGATGCGCTGCTTCTCGCGTTCTGTCCGCCGGCAGCTCCAGCACGGACTTCCGGAAAAGCTGAGCCTGCCGCAGCGGGCACATCTGACGGCTCCCAGCAGCTGCAGCTGATGGCTGCGTATTAGGCTTTGGGAATAAAGGCTTCCTATGGCGCGGCCTATCTCGGGATCCGAGCAGGCTTTTTCCAGCTTCTGAACCTTTTGGCGTTCTTCTTCGGTTAACGAAGCCTTGGGCCAGGGAGTGGCAGTGTGCTGCCCGTCAGCTATCGGCTTGGCTATATCGCCTATTTTGCAGACGATTTTATTAATCTGCTGTTCCTCTGGCAGATAAGCGTTGATGCGATCCAATATGGTCTTCTGCAGCAAAGTAATTTCCTGCGAGCATGCCGGCGAAGCGCAGGTGATGAAGAGCACGCGGTTTTTAATATATCCGGGGCTGGAATTGGCTCCCAGGCTTTTTCCCAGGATTTCCTGCCAATGGATTAAGAGCCTGGCGCGTTTGAATTCAGGATTATTAAAAATATGCTTTCCCAAGTCGGCAACGCTGCGCCTTACGGCCTGCGCTGATTTTATCTGTATGCTTTCCCAGTCGCGTCCCTGCCGCCAGGCTTCAGAACTATTTGCCGCGTTTTCTGTAGAGATACTGAATTTTTCCAGCATATTTTAAGCTTCTCTTTACCCTTTTAAATATCTTTCTCAGCTTAGAAGAGTATTTTTCAAAGATATAGCGTATTCAATTAAGATCCAAAGAATTGCGATGCTGTTAGTGTCAGCTAACTGCATTTAAAGTTCCTGAACAATTATAGCATGATTTTAAGCAGACTGAGCCTGAGCAATTTCCGAAATTATAAAAGCCTGGAGTTATCTCTGAGCGCCGGTATTAATTTAATCAGCGGAAATAACGCGCAGGGCAAAACCAATCTGCTGGAAGCTATTTATTATTTGGGAACTTTAAAAAGCTTCAGAGTGCGCAGCGAAACTGAACTCGTAAACTGGGGACAGCCAGCGGCTGGCGTACAGGCGGGCTTTATCCGTGCCGATGGGACGGCGAGCCAGCTTGAAGTGCGTTGGGCGCAGGGCTCCGCGGGAAAATGGGAACGCCGCGTCAAGCGCAACGGCATAGTTCTGCGCAGCTTGGCGGAGTTTCTGAAGGAGGTTCCGTTATCGCTGTTTATACCTCAGGATTTAGCCCTGGTTCAGGGCGGTCCCGAGGCGCGGCGACGCTATTTGAATGTGCTGCTATGCAAAAGCTCGCCCGATTATCTGCGCGCTCTGATGCGCTATCAGCAGGTGCTTAGGCAGCGCAATGAATGGTGGAAGCGTCGCAGTCTCTCCCGGCGCTGGGATGAGCTGAAGGTTTGGGATGAGCAGTTAGCCTGGCTGTCCGCGCAGCTGGTTCGGGAGCGCGAGCGGGCGGCTGTCCAGCTTAATTCCATCGTTAATGAGGTTTTCGCCGCCCTGTCTGAGACCACGGCTGCTTTGCAGATGCGGTATCGGACAGATCTGACGGCCTCCGCCGAAGCCAATCTGGATAAAATATGCGCTAAGCGCGAGGATGAGATAGCGCGGCAGCAGACGCTGCTGGGACCGCACCGCGATGATCTGATCATGACTATGGACGGTCGCAGTCTGAAGCAGTGCGCTTCCCAGGGCCAGCACCGCAGCGCTGCCCTGGCCATGCGTTTAGCCGAAGCGCTGTATATCGGCAGGGCCATATCAAATCCGGCAATTATTCTGTTGGATGATTGCTTTTCAGAGCTAGATCAGGGACGCTGCAGCCGTCTGTTCGATTATCTGTCCGGCTTGGGCCAGATAATCATAACCTCGGCCAATCGTTTCGACTATAAAGGCAATACCCCAATTGCCGAATATTTCGTCAGCAATGGCGTCATACTTACCGATGCGCAGGTATGGCGATCTTAGCAGGAGCCAGTCAAGAGGATTTTACTAAATGAGAATTGCCATGTTTTCCGATTGTTATTACCCCACGATTAATGGGGTTAGCACATCGATAAAGGTTTTGGCCCAAAGCCTTCTTGACAATGGCCACCAGGTGCTTCTTGTTGTCCCCGATCATCCCAACGCGGTACCGGAAAGCGATGCCTTTTTCCGCAGTGGGGTGCGCGTTTTGCGCGTGCCCTCCAAGCCCTGCAAGTACCATGCCGATAACCGTGTAGTCAGTCCCGGTGTGTTCTATAAATGGGACGTTCTGCGCGAGTTCGCTCCGGAAATTATTCATATTCATACCCCCTTTGAAATGGGCAAGTGGGGCATTAAATGGGGCAAAAGATTTAAGATTCCCTGTGTGTTCACCTATCACACCATGCTGGAGCAGTACACGCATTACGTTAAGATGCCCAAATTTATCGCGGTCATTTACGCCAGGATACTAACTAAAAGCTTCTGCAAAAAATGCCAGGCTGTTATCGCCCCCAGCCGTTACGTGGCCAATTATCTAACCTCTAAGCTGCGCGTGCGCCGTCCCGTTAGCGTTATTCCCACCGGCGTGCCCAGCGATATCTTCACCGGCGGCGATATGTGCGAGGCGGCTAAATATGTGCCCAAGGTCGGGGCAACCCATCTTCTCTATGTGGGCCGCCTCGCCAAGGAAAAGAATCTCGATTTTATCTGGCAGGCGTTCGCCAGCCTGCGCCCGCGCTATCCGGCTCTGCGTCTGCTCATCGTCGGAGACGGGCCGTATCGCGAATACTTACAGAACCTTACTAAACTTATGCGCCTGGAAGACAGCATTATTTTTGTAGGCTGGCAGCCCAGGGAGCGTCTGCGCCATTTTTATGCCCTGGCCCGCTGCTTAGTGTTCGCCTCTCAGACCGAGACCCAGGGGCTGGTGCTGACCGAGGCCCAGGCCGCTGGCGTTCCCGTGGTAGCTGTTCGCGCCGGAGGTGTTGAGGAATCTGTACGCGACGGAGCCAGCGGCTATTTGGTGAACCCTGGCGATATTTCGGCCTTTGTCGAGCGCATTACCCGCGTCATTGAGAACGGCGAGGTCTTTGTGTCCATGAGCCGGGCTGCCCGCGCTTGGGCCAGCCAGCTTTCCGATACGCAGATGGCCGCACAGGTTTATAACTGCTACCGCGAGGTTTTGAATAAATAGTCTCTGCTTAGCTCTTTCTCTCGCTGTAACTGTTGGGTAGCGTTTTGATGTTGCCACCAGCTTTTATGCCTGCACTGCTTCGCTCAGATGTGCCTTGCGCGGAACTGGTTACGCGCTATAACTGCAAACAACTGCCATGATTGTACCTACATAGTCTTAACTTAATGGCAGTGCCCTTTAATGCTGACAGGGTGAGAAGTCGCGCTAGCGACAGAGGGGGTGGCCGATAACAGGTTTTTTCGGCTGCCGCGTAGAAGATATATTATATTTAGTTAGGGAAACATTGTGATTGAATCAGTGTTTCCCTAGGTTGTGTTAAGGCACTTCCTGGTAAGCAAGCCTTAAGGGTCAGCATATTAGTTTTGCTTTTTAAGCTTATTTATTTTTGGAGGAATTATGGATTCCCAACAGGCAGCCGACAATGCTCTGATTTCAGCGTCAGCCAACGATGAAGCGCTGGCTGAGGGCGAACAGTACGCCCCGGCTGCGGACTTTGTAGAGCGGGGTACAGAAAGCGTAAGTGCGGTAACCGCTGAGTATGGCGAGAATGAGATTCAGGTTCTCAAGGGCTTGGAGGGTGTGCGCCTGCGCCCGGGCATGTATATTGCCGACACCGAGTTCCGCGGTCTGCACCATATCGTTTTTGAGGTCGTAGATAATTCAATAGATGAATGTTTGGCCGGCGTGTGCAACCACATACGCCTGGATATGCACAGCGATGGCTCCATAAGCGTTACCGACAATGGGCGCGGCATCCCCGTGGGCATTCACCCCACCGAGGGCATCCCCACGGTGCAGGTAGTTATGACCCAGCTTCACGCGGGCGGAAAGTTCTCCGGCAAGGGCTACAAGGTTTCGGGCGGTCTGCACGGCGTGGGCGTTTCTGTTACAAATGCTCTGTCCACGCGTCTGGTCGTCGAGGTGCGCCGCGAGGGCAAGCGCTACGTTCAGGAATTTGCCAAGGGCGAGATCGTCGGCGAGCTGCAGGAGTTTGACGACGATAAGCCGTTTTTCGGGGTTGAGGGCGAAACTGGAACCAAGGTGACCTTCTGGCCCGATCCCGACATCTTTACCGAGACCACGGAGTTTTCATACGATACCCTAAATGCCCGCCTGCGCGAATTGGCCTTTCTGAATCGCGGTCTGACCATCGATATCGCCGAGGAAGCCACCGGCCGCGCCGACCATTACTATTTCGAGGGCGGCATCAAGCAGTTTGTCGAGGTGCTCAACAAGGGCAAGGAAACGCTGCACCCGATATTTTACTTAGACAAAACCGTCGACAGCTCCGAGATAGAGATAGCCTTCCAGTACTGCACCTCGGCCAGCGAAAATCTGCATTCCTTTGCCAACAACATCAATACCGTCGAGGGCGGTTCTCACGTTACCGGCTTCCGCACAGCGCTAACCAGAGTTGTCAACAACTATGCGCGCCAGCACGGCCTGCTCAAGGAGAAAGAGGACAATTACAGCGGCGAGGATACCCGCGAGGGACTGACTGCGGTTATATCGGTCAAGCTGCCCGATCCCCAGTTTGAGAGCCAGACCAAAATTTCCCTGCGCAACCAGGAGATAAAGACTGCGGTAGATCGGCTTTTCGATGAGTGCTACAGCACCTTCCTCGAGGAGAATCCCCAGGCCGCCAAGGCCATCTGCCAGAAGTGCTCACTGGCTCAGAAGGCCCGCGAGGCTGCTAAGAGAGCGCGCGAAACGGTGCGCCGCAAGGGTCTGCTGGATTCGACCTCTATGCCCGGCAAGCCGGCCGACTGCTCCAGCCGCGATCCGAGCATCTGCGAGCTGTTTGTCGTAGAGGGCGACTCCGCCGGCGGCTCCGCCAAAGAAGGACGCAACCGTCACTTCCAGGCGATCTTGCCCCTGCGCGGCAAGATCCTCAACGTGGAAAAGGCCACCCCCGAGCAGATATTCAAGAACGCGGAGATCCTGGCGATGATCAAGGCTCTGGGCACCGGGGTCGATGAGCGCTTCGATATATCTAAGCTGCGCTACGACAAGCTGGTGATCATGACCGATGCCGATGTCGACGGAGCGCACATCCGCACCCTGCTGCTGACCTTCTTCTACCGCAAGCTTCCCGAGCTCATTCGCCAGGGACACGTCTATATCGCTCAGCCGCCTCTGTATCTGCTAACCAAGAACAAGCGCCGCGAATACGTCTATTCCGATGAAGAGCAGGAGCGTATGCTGGCCGAGATGGGCGAGGGTACCGAAATCCAGCGCTACAAGGGCTTGGGCGAGATGAACGCCGAGCAGCTCTGGGATACCACCATGGACCCCGAGCATCGCATTATGCGCCAGGTCACCATCGAAGACGCCGCGGCCGCGGATCGGGCTGTAAGTGAAGCTTCAGACGGCAGCCCCGCCAAAACCGCGGAGCAGGAGGCCGATGAGATATTTGAGGTGCTGATGGGCAACGAGGTCGCCCCGCGCCGGGAATTTATCGTCAAGTACGCCCGCGAAGTTAAGAATTTGGATATTTAGTCATGTCAGAGAACGAACGCATCCTAAAAGCTCCCATTGTCGATGAGATGAAAGAGGCCTACGTCGATTACGCCATGAGCGTGATCGTGGCCCGGGCGCTGCCCGATGTGCGCGACGGCCTTAAGCCGGTGCACCGCCGCATCCTCTACACCATGAACGAGGAGCATATTACCTACGACAAAAAGTTCCGCAAGTCGGCGGCAACGGTGGGCAATGTGCTGGCCCGTTACCATCCGCACGGCGATGCCGCAGTTTACGATGCCATGGTGCGTTTGGCTCAGCCCTTTAACACCCGCTATCCCCTGGTAGCTCCGCAGGGCAACTTCGGATCGATAGACGGCGATTCGCCGGCGCATATGCGCTACACCGAGGCTAAGCTGGCGCGCATCTCCAACGATCTGCTGCGCGACCTGGCCAAGGATACCGTCGACTGGACGCCCAACTTTGACAATACCTGCCAGGAGCCCACGGTTCTGCCTACCGTTATCCCCAATCTGCTGGTCAACGGTTCAGAGGGCATCGCGGTGGGTATGGCCACCAAGATTCCTCCGCACAATTTAGGCGAGGTTATCGACGCTTCTTTGGCTCTGCTGGCCGATGAGAACGCGACCGTGGACGATCTGATGAAGTATATCATCGGTCCCGATTTCCCCACCGGCGCTCTGATCATGGGCAAGCGGGGGATACGCGATACCTACACCACGGGGCGCGGCTGCATTACCCAGCGCGCGGTCATGGATGTCGAGGAGATCCGCAAGGACAAAGATGCCATCGTGGTCACCGAGATACCGTATCAGGTGAATAAGGCCGATATGCTGGTTAAGATCGCCGACGCGGTCAAAGCCGGGCGCATTGAGGGCATTACCGATCTGCGCGATGAGTCCAACCGCGAGGGCATCCGCATCGTCATCGAGCTGGCCAAGAACGCCCGCCCGAAGGTGGTGATGAGCCAGCTTTACAAGTACTCCGACATGGAGTGCAACTACAACGCCATCCTTCTGGCGCTGGTCGACAACGTGCCGCGTCTGCTCACCTTAAAGGAGATGCTGCAGCACTTCTTAAATCACCGCCGTAGCGTGGTGACCCGGCGCACCCAGTTCGATCTGAAGAAGGCTCAGGACCGCGATCACATAGTCATCGGCCTGCTTCAGGCTCTGGATCATATCGATGAGATAATTACCATAATCCGCAGCTCTTCCGATGTAGATACGGCGAGGAACGCGCTGATGGAGCGCTTCGGCTTCAGCGAGCGCCAGGCTCAGGCCATCCTCGATATGCGCCTGCAGCGTCTGACCGGATTGGAAAGAAACAAGCTGGAAGAGGAGCATCAGGAGCTGCTAAAGACTATCGCCTATCTCCAGGGGCTGCTGGCTGACCCTCTGAAAATGAACGAGGTTATCCGCACCGAGCTTTTAGAGGTGCGCGCCCGCTTTGGCGATGAGCGCCGTACCCGCATTGTGCTGGGCGTCGACGGCACCGACATGCGCGATGAGGATCTGATCCCCAACGTGCCCGTGGTGGTCACCATGTCCAACGGCGGCTATCTCAAGCGCGTGCCCATCGATACGTTTAAGACTCAGAAGCGCGGGGGCAAGGGCATCTCTGGAACCGCCCTCAAGGAAGAGGATTTCCTGGCCGATTTCTTCGTCAGCAATACCCACAATTATCTGCTCTTCTTCACCAACAAGGGCCGCATGTACCGCATTAAGGTGTACGATGTTCCCGAGTTCGGGCGCAGCGCCAAGGGCACCAATGTGGTGAACCTGCTGAAGCTGGGCGAGGATGAGCGCGTAGCTGCGGTCATTCCTCTGACCTGTCCCGACCAGGAGGGGAGCCTGATCAGCATTACCCGCAAGGGTCTGATCAAGCGCACTCCTCTGAGCGCTTACCGCAACGTGCGCGCCGCCGGCCTTATCGCTCTGAAGATGCGCGATGACGATGAGCTGGTCAGCGTAATGTTCTCTCCGCAGAGCGCCGGCGAGGTTGATGAGGATATTATCGAAGACAGCGACAACGCGGCCGATGACGATATCTCCGAAGCCGACGCCGCCGACGCCGCTGATGTAGCCGATGTTGCTGACGCCGCCGAAGATGGCGACGACAGCGCCCCGGCCAGCGCCAGTTCGGGCAACGATCTGATGATCTTCACCCGCAACGGTCGGGCTGCCCGCATCAGCGAGGAGAGCGTGCCTCTGCGGGGACGCGCCTCTCTCGGAGTCAAGGGCATTAAGCTGGTGGGCGATGACGTCGTCGTTTCCATGGATCACGCTTCCAACGGCAATGAGGTGCTGGTGGTTACCGAGAAGGGCTTTGCCAAGTGCTCGCGCCTGGATGAGTATCCCTGCAAGCGGCGCGGCTGGCAGGGTGTGCGCAATATCAACGGCAGTCCCGAGGCCAACGAAAAGCTGGGCCATATCGCCGCGGTGCTGATGGTCAACTGCAACCGCACCGATGCCGAGATGGCTAACAAGGATCAGGTCGTCGAGGACGCCGAGGACGCGACTGTTGCCAATGTCGAGCCTGAGGGCTCCGTCTTGGACAATGATGAGATCATGGTTTCGTCGTCCAAGGGCACGCTGATCCGCACCCGGGTCGCCGAGATCCGCCTCTGCGGGCGTTCCTCTATGGGCGTGCGCATTATGCGCCTGGCCGATGACGATGTGATTACCGCCGTGGCGCGCATCATCCCCAGCGAGGCCATTGCCGCCGAAGCCGAGCAGGATAAGGCCAATGTCAGAGCCATGAATGATGCTCTGGCCGGTCTGGTGGAGATGAGCGCATCTGACCCGCGCTATCAGGAAAGCGAGACCTTTGGGGCGCTTACCATGGGCCGCGACGATGCGGAGGATACCTCTGAGTGGGAGCTTCTGCGCCGCGCCGAGGAACAGGAGCAGGACGAGCAATAGGCGCTTCAAGAGCTCCTTGGCGGATCGTACAATAGATAAAGCCTCTCTAGCGAATGAGTAGTTAGAGGGGCTTTTTGTTAATTACCTTATGATAAATATTAAGTATGCTTTTTTCTGCTTGGCCCTGCGGTTTTGCGTGAATTTTTAGAGGCTGCCATAATAAGCCGCCATGCTTTCTTTGGTTACTATTTTATGGCATTTGACACCAGAAGGAACGCCTTTACGCGCTTTAATCCATGGGTCTTCCATGTGGGTTAATTGGCTTAGCCAAACAGCGTCTTTATCTCCATAATACTTTAGCACAGAATCGACAGTCTCTTTCTGATCGTCTGTAAGAACGGAGGAATCTCCGTGTATATGACTGGCTCGGCGCGGTTTTCCCCTTTGATAGCTATAAACAGTTCTCTGCATACAGGGCCGTTTACCCAGGCTTCAAATTCGTGGGGAAAAAGAGGCTCTTCGTCCCAGGCTAACGACCATGCCTGGGCATAGTAGCACAGCTTCTGAAGCTTCATTGTCGATAGTGGGCCTAACTGTTCCAGAATATACTTTGCGACATCGAAAACTGTTGCCATCTCCAGAACCTCCATTATTGATATCTACAGCATAAAGCTATAATGTTTAGCGTATTATATCACATCTTCGTAGTTATTTCTATTAAATAAAATTAAATTTGTCAGCCATGTTTAGAGCGATAGGCGTATCGTTCTAATTATCAAAATTGTACGGAATATTCGTATTGGTGTTGTCGATGTATGTGAAATATTATTTCAGATCAAGCTTTTATAAATAACATAATTTGAATAAAAATCAAATAAAATTTGTGTGCATAAATTTAATAAATAATTATAGTTTCGGCAAAAATTTGTTGTTCTACTGTGCAGGATATGTGCTAGTATGTATGCTATTTATCCTAGGTATACCTAATTATTTGGAGCTATGTCAGAATGTCTTGCACTATTTATGACGCCCTTAAAGAGATGAGAGCCAGATTCGGTCACGATAAAGCCAAATTAGGCCGCCGTTTTGAAGAAGCCACACGCTATTATCTGAAAAACGATCCTTTTTACCGCAGCCGTTTCGTTCATATTTGGCCCTGGATGGATGCGCCCATGTGCGATGGCGTCGACTACGGTATCGATATCGTAGCTCAGGATGCTGATGGCAGCTATTGGGCTATACAGTGCAAGTGCTGGGATGAAAGCTCCACCCTGACAGAGAAAGCCCTGGGCACCTTCTATAGCGCTGCTGATCCCTCTCAGTTCGCTCACCGGATGATAGTTTCCACTACTGCCCGCTATTCTCCCCAGCTGGATAAAGTAGCCAGCAAATGGCAAACGGTGCGCGTTGATACAGCGCATATTCACGAAGCTAACCTGGATTGGGAGCCATTTATCTACAATCGACCGGATGCGTTAGCTCGCACTATATATGAGCCTTTAGAGCACTAGAAGCAGGCAATAAACGATTGTATAGACTGGTATGAAGGAAAATCAATGCAGCGCGGGCAGCTTATTATGGCCTGCGGTACGGGCAAGACTCTGACCTCACTGCGCTTGGCTGAGGAGCTGTGCGGTCGCGGTGGTTTCGTCCTATTTTTGGCCCCCTCAATTTCTTTGGTTTCTCAGTCTCTGCGTTATTGGGCTAATCAGGCTCGTGAACCGCTTAAGGCCGAGGCGGTATGCTCCGATGAATCGGCTTCGCGTTCTAAGGAAGATGCCTGGGAAAATTCCCTGGCTTATATGCCGTTCCCCGCCACCACCAGCGCTGAAGAGCTGCAAAAACGCATACATGACCGTCCTAATCCCCAGGGGCTTACGGTAATTTTTTCCACATATCAGTCGATACCGGTAGTTGAAAAGGCTCAGCAGCTGGGCATGGCGGATTTCGATTTTATTATCTGCGACGAAGCTCATCGCACTGCCGGGGCCCAGGGGAGGACCGCGCTTACTGAGGATGTTTCCAATTTCGTTAAGATTCACGACAACAATTACATTCGAGGCTCGCGCCGCTTATACATGACGGCTACGCCGAAAATCTTTGGCGATAAGGTTAAGCGCGTGGCTAAGGCTGAAGATTATGTGGTCTCTTCGATGGACAACACCTATACGTTTGGGCCGGTCATGCACCGCCTCAGCTTTGGTGCTGCCGTGAGCCAGAATCTGCTTTCCGACTACCGCACCTTAGTCCTAAAGATTTCCGAAGATGCCGTAGCTCCCTTTGCCCAGCGGCTCCAGGCCGACAACGAGGGACTTGATATAAGCGTGCAGGCGCGTATCATAGGCTGCTGGAAGGGGTTGCTCAACCAGGGCAAGGATGACGGCAGCGGCATTATGCTGCACAGCGCGGTGGCCTTCTGCAGCACCATTCCCGATTCCAAGCGCATGGCGGACAGCTTTGTAGAGGTCGTCGAGAATTACACAGCCAATGAGCGGGCGTTGGGCCATGAAGTGCCTCATTTTGCCTGCAAAACGAAGCACGTTGACGGAACCATGGACGCCGTTTCCCGCCGCGAGTGCTTAGAATGGCTGGCGCAGCGCGAGTTCGATGAGAGCGGCAATCCCGTTTGTCACATTCTCTTTAACGTGCGCTGTCTTTCCGAAGGCGTAGACGTACCCAGCTTGGATGCCGTCATTTTTATGAGCCCCAAAAAGTCGCAGATCGATGTCATTCAGGCTGTGGGGCGAGTTATGCGCAGTCATCCCGACAAAAAGTATGGCTATATCATCTTGCCTATCGCCATACCCGCTGGGATACCCGAAGATGAGGCTCTGGACAGGAGCGAAGACTTCTCGGTTATTTGGGGTGTGGCTAAGGCTCTGCGCTCTCACGATGAGCGCATGGAAGCGATCATCAACAGTCTTGCCTACGATCCCCATTCTACGGCGGCTTTACAGGTCGTCGATGTCAGCAGTATGGTGCGGGAGTCGCCCATCGAGTATTCAGCTGATCGTCCGCAAAGCGAGCAGCTTGAACTGGATATTGACGAGCATAGCATTCAGCGTGCCGTCAACGCCCGCTTGGTCAAAAAGTGCGGTACCCGTGTCTATTGGGAGGATTGGGCTAAAGACATAGCCGATATCTCCACCAAGCATATCGCCCGCATTAAGTCGCTGGTGGGCGAGGCTTCGCCCGATCAGCCTCGCGGCAAAGCCCGCCCCGAATTTTTGCGCTTTCTGCACGGTCTGCGTGACTCGTTAAACGAGGGTATAAGCGAAGACGAAGCCATGGAAATGCTGGCTCAGCATGTCATCACTCTGCCAGTATTTGAGGCACTATTCAAAGGCCATGATTTTGCCAAGGATAACCCGGTCTCTCAGGCCATGTCGCAAATGCTGGCTGTTTTGCAGACGCACAATCTTACCAATGATAAAGAAAAGCGCGAGCTGGATGCTCTGTATACTTCGGTGCGCACTCGTTGCTTACAGGTAACAACCGATATAGGGCGCCAAAAGCTGATCAAGGAACTTTACGAAAATTTCTTCCGCCATGCTTTTATGCGTACCTCGGAAAAGATGGGCATAGTCTATACTCCAACCGAGGTCGTGGACTATATTTTGTATAGTGCCGATCGCCTGCTCTATAGGGAATTTGGCCAGCATCTGAGCGATGATGGTGTGCATATTCTCGACCCCTTCACGGGTACGGGCACTTTTATTCAGCGGCTTATCGCCAATCGGGAGCTGATCCCCGACGAACGGCTTGAATTTAAGTATAAGCATGAACTGCATTGCAGCGAAATCATGCTTCTGGCCTATTATATAGCGACAATCAATATTGAACACGCTTACCAGGCGCGGGGCGGGGCGAGCGCAGCTTTCCCTGGGGCGGTTCTGACCGATACATTTCAGATGAGCGAGGTGGGCAACACCTTAGATAATGATATGTTTGCCGGCAACACCAGGCGGGCCGTGGAGCAGTATGCGCTGCCGGTGCGGGTGATTATCGGCAACCCTCCCTATTCGGTGGGCCAGAGGAACGCCAACGACAACAACGCCAACGAGAGCTACCCGACCTTGGATGGGCGCATCGCGGCTACCTATGCTGCCCAAAGCGGAGCCGCCAATAAGAATGCCCTGTACGATGCCTACATTCGGGCATTTCGCTGGGCCTCTGATCGCATCGGCGACAAGGGAATCGTGGCCTTTGTGACCAATGCGGGCTGGCTCCGAGGCGGGGCAACAGCGGGATTTAGGCGCTGCCTGGCCGAGGAGTTTAACAGCATTTACGTTTACGATCTGCGCGGAAACCAAAGAACGATGGGAGAGCAGTCTCGCAGAGAAGGCGGCAAAATCTTTGGTTCTGGGTCAAGGGCGCCTATTGCTATCACCGTTTTGGTGAAGAATCCTCAGTCTGCGGAGCGGGGCAAAATATACTATCACGACATCGGCGATTACCTGACCCAGGCGGAAAAGCTGGATCTGGTGCGTCTAGCGGCGAAAGAGAGCGGGCCGGAGTGGACGGAGCTGCACCCCGACCGCCACGGGGACTGGCTGGAGCAGCGCGACGATTCCTGGTATGGCTTTGCCCCGCTGGGAATTGAGAAGCTGAAGCGGCCGCTGGGGTTGTTTAGTATTTGGAGCTGTGGCATAAAAACCAACCGCGATGTGTGGAGCTGGAACTTCTCGCGTTCAGATCTGATGAAAAATATTCAGCGCCATATCGCTTTTTACGAGCAGGAGCGCAAGCGCTACGCTGAGGAAGGGCGTGGCCAAGCAGCCGAGGCTTTTGTGCGCTATGATGAAAAGCGGATTAAGTGGAATGCGGGTTTATTATCTGTTTTTAAACGCAACATAGGCATTGCTTTTGATAAACGGGCTGTCAAACTCGGGTTATATAGGCCGTTTTGCCAGCAATGGGCGTATTATGAACCGAATTTGATAGAGCGTACTTACCAGATGCCGAAATTGTTTCCCTTGAATAATTTTCAGCGCCCCGACTATCCAGTGCGGCAGCTTGAAAATAATTCAAGCACTGACCAACTCGATAACTCATGCGCAAGGCCGAGTCTCGCTGAAAATAATTCAAGCCAGGTGCTTATGCGGTTCGCAGAGCCAGCGCGTGAATATGAAGCTACGGGCGCTGAGGCAGAGGCTGCTGCCGAAAAGCGCAGTGCTGATCCTAACGGGGCATTTGCGCGCAAGGCAGACAATTTAGTTGTTAGCATGGTCGGACGCAATGCTAACAAAGAGTTTTCTTGTATTACAAGCAATTGTTTACCAGATTTAGAGGTAACTGGGCATGGTCA
>JAFSXO010000342.1 GCA_017444045.1 bacterium
AAGTGTCCTGATTTTCGCCTCCGCAGGTGCAGCGGGCAACGATCCGATAAGCCTCCCGGAAACAGCGCTCCAATAAATAAGGCCTCTCAGCTAAGCGCTTTATATGCCCCGAGCCGCCGGGCATAGTATCGAACAGCACCAGGGTGTATATACCGTTCGTAGTATAGTCCAGGCTTCCGTTTATGTCTCGCTCTTCTATTGACAAGGATGAGCATATGCCGCGCAGCAGGGCGTAAAGAACTGACATAGCCTGACCATAGAAATCCAAACAAGGCTGCGTAAAACGCAGCTGAAACACATCGGTAGTGTAACGGTAGCCCAAAGAATAGCGCTCCATGCGCTCGGAGTTTCTGGCGCGTCCTTTAGATTTTGATGCAGAGCAGCAAGAATGACCAAAAGGCGTATTGTGCTTGACTGCAATAACAGTATCTCTATTATTCTCAGAGCAAGGCTCTGCATAGCCGCATCTGCCGCAGACAAAGAAGTCGGCCGTATTTAGGATCACCATGCTGTCATCTATGCTCGCTAAATATTCGGCTTCGGCCTGAAATAGCTGGAGCTTCTGGAATATCCTGGAGCTGTCATGGCCATTAGCTTGGCTAATGCTGCTGTGATAGGGTGTGCTTCTGTAAAAACGCTGCGGCTTAACCAGCCCCGGCTTAGCGTGCTCCACCTCGGCGATAAAGCCATAAGACGGCACCAGCAGCTTCTTTTCGTATGCTTCCTCCAAAAGCTCACCGCACATTCCGCAAAAGTCGGGCAGCCTTTCAGATATACGCGCCAGGTTTAAAGCCTTACAGTTTTCATTGCGGCAAATCTTATAGATATATTCGCTGCCAAAGCCTTTATTGGGCATTATTTTGATATATCGGCTGGTAATCAGCGTATTATTAGCTACGACCTGCGAGCCGGGAGCGTACTCAGAGATAGCCGTGCCCAAATCTCTCTGCAGCGCTACGTTCTCAACGCTGGTGCGCAGATCGACGGTATCGACAGGGAAACCATAGCGGGGCATAATGCCGCGGCGAGCCAAAAAAGTAAGAATATTCTCCGACTCAACATGGTTTAGAACATGGCGCAAGCGGTCAACACTCTTCTTAGGATCGCTTATTCTGTCGGCTATTTCCTTTTTCAGCGTTTTAACGTCCTCGCAATACTCTTCCTTAACTCTCAGCAGATCGCCTAAGCTGTCGGGTGAGCTGCCCAGCAGCTGTTCGGTCCAGCCAAAGGAATCGCAGTTATACTTCATATAAAGGCTATCGGGCAGAAAAGCTTTAAGGAACTGGCGCAATTCCTTCGGCTGAGCGCGCAGATAGCGGCTGAATTCCTCTATACCATCAGGTATGCCAGGCTCAGAGCTGATAACCTCGCCAACACTGGCAAAATAATTCTTATAAATCTTCCAGAAAAATGCCCAAGCGGAAGCATAAATATGCCGTATAGCAATCTTGTCATTGCAGATATCGAAATGCGGCGGCGCTATGCTGCCCTTTATCATATCCAGCGGATTTCTGAAGAAGGTATAATCGTGGCTGCTGCGATTGCAAAAGGTTAACGCGTAAGCGGCGGAATCGCAGCGGCGGCCGGCGCGTCCAGCGCGCTGAGCGTAATTGGCCGGCGACGGCGGAACGTTGCGCATAAAAACCGTCTCCAGGTCGCCCACATCAACGCCCATCTCAAAGGTAGTCGAACAGCTGAGCACGTCGATCTCCTTGTTCTTGAAACGGTTCTGATACTCGTAAGCCAATTCCTTACTCAGCTGAGCGGTATGCTCGCACACCCGCACAGTGCGCATATCCAAATCGTGATACAGGCGCCAGTAATGATCGCTTTGGAAATACTGCCCCGGCTCAAACGGCTGAAGCGATCCAGAGCATTTATAAGTCGGGCATACACCGCGCAGATTGTAGGGCGTTACTTTTTGGCAGCGGCTGCAGCGGTACCAGCTGGCGGGCTGAACGACCATAAGCTTCTGGGCGTCGATCTGATACAGAACCGCGCTGTTTGCCTTGGGAACGATTATCTTCTGATCCGCAAAAATGCTCCAGACTGCCTCCAGCAATTTCTTAGCCGTCTCAAAATCAAACCCCAGCGCCCTCATAATATAATCAACGCGCTTATTGCTAAGGCCCTGTTTAGTGGGGATGAACGAACGTCCGCTGGCTTTAGAATCGGACAGCGAGTAAAATATGGTTTTGCCGGAATACGAGTAGAACGACACATCATCAGAGCTGCTCATATGCACAAATCTGTCGTGATTGACAGCGACATCGATCAGAAAGCCCTGAATGAGAACATTAAACAGCGTCAGCACTTCTGCCGCAGAAAGCCCCAGCTGTTTATTGTCTCTAATGGGCTCTTTAAAACGCTCAGGATTCAAAGAAAAGGCCATTATCCCCAGACGGCTCAGCGAATGCGCGTCTCCGCTTTCAGCCATCTCTTTCAGTATGGCTTTCCAGGCCTCCTTATTGAGATCCACGTTCTTAATGTCATCGTCAAGCGCAGTGTTGTATATCGCATGATCCTCTAATTCCTTACGGACATAACCGACAAACTGATCAAGCGTAGTGCGATCGCAGGTCATCAGCGGATTCTGCAGTGCCTGACTTATGACGCGCTTATAAAGTATATTTGTATATGCTATACTGAAATAGCTGGCAAAATAAGCGGCGGCCTGGCGGCTGTCGGAGAAAGCGATAAACTGCTTGGCGCTGTTCTCCTCGCGCGTGCTCGAGCTGCCGAAGCCAAAGCTTTCTAACAGCTCGGTTTTCCTGCCTACAGAAACGCTGCGCACGGGCAGCTCCTCAAAAAGCGAGGTGCTGAGAACGCTGGTAACAGCTTCCTGCCCCGCAAAGAAGGAACGAACAATGCCCATACTGTTTACATTTGAGCAGGCCGGACATTTGGTGACCGCCGCATGCCCGGAACTGCACACTATCCTATGCGCGTGGACCCAGCTATTGTGCCCACAGTCCGGATAATCAGACTGCTCTCGGCGCATCATCCCACACCTAGCGCAAATGCAATACGGTTCAGCCGCATTATTGTCACCGCTTATCTGCAGGGTATCCTCATCAGAATCGCCGACCGCCGCCTCATTCAGAAGCAGATAGACTATATCGCTATGCTCAAAATCTCCGGCCTGAGCCAAGCACTTATT
>JAFSXO010000343.1 GCA_017444045.1 bacterium
AGGCTGGGGTGGCTCAGCCCGAAATGACCCTCATTATAGAGGGGCTTAACCAGGACTGGCAGCAGTTTTTGCAGGGACATCTCATCGCCGTCTGGCAGATGGCAGTGCATTCCATACAGATGGTGATCAATCCGTACTGCTTTGCGGGGCTGGTGTCTTACGCCCTTTCTACGGTTTGCTGGCTGGCTATTCTCAGCAAGGTAGACCTTAGCTTTGCTTATCCCATGATTAGCATTGGCTATGTCGCGGTGCTGCTCATGGGAGCCTTTGTCTTTGGGGAAGAGGTTACGCTGTTGCGCTGGCTGGGAGTTGTGCTGATCGGCGTGGGCATTGTCTCGATCTTTTCCGAGGCCTGGTTTGGCCGGAACGGCCTGTATGCGGCAGCTTTGCTTCTGCTGCTGTCGGCTATTCTGTGGGGTACCGGTCAAAGCGTAAAGCCCGCCGAGTACTTTGACAAGCCGGTGCTATTCCTGGCCGTTACGCTCAGCCTGGGCATTGTTGGCCAGATCCTTTTCAAAATGGGTATGAATAAGGAGGTCAATAAAGAGCGCGTTAAGACCATAGGCTCCAGCGTCAAGAGCTTGGCTGAGAGCCCAGGCGCTAAAGCTTTAGACGCTACTGTTACAGCAGTGCGCCTGTTTGTCAGTCCCTACGTTTTTGCGGGGCTGGCCTCGTATGCTTTGTCCACGATTTTATGGGTTATGCTGCTGAAAATCGTTCCGCTAAGCTTCCTCTATCCACTGTTAAGCGTTGGCTATGTGGTAATACTCCTGATTAGCAAGCTGGCATTTCACGAGAATGTATCTTTTTTGCGCTGGTATGGCGTGCTGATGATCTGCTTCGGTATTGTGGTGATCTTTTCCGAGGAAACCGTCAGTGCGAATCTGCTGGCCTTTGTGGGCGTTCTGGCTTTAATGGCGCTATCCTTAGGGGCTTACACCATTTGGATGCGTCGTCGCTGTCCGGTAGTTAGTTAAATAGCTGTTTCTTGCCACAGCGTAGGGATAAGTGGTATTATTAGATCGATGTCGGTAGCTTAGCGTCAGCTAACGTGATAGTCTTTTAAATTGTCAGGCTAATGGCTACAAGAAAGGCCCAGTGTTGCTATATGGAATTTCTTAATTCTACACTTTTCCGCGATGTTGGGATGTCTTTTTTCGCCGATACCAAATTCGACGGCATAGAGCCGATCTGCCAGCCTAAGCAGGCCAGTATTGTTCTGCCGGAGGATATTGGTGATATTGCGGTGCTGCTGACGCACCCTTATGTCGGCGGCGACGACGAGCTGGGGCATGAGCTTTTGCGCCATTTTATTGAGAATTACAGCTATTCCAAAGCGCGGGAGCGCCGTCTCATCCTAACCTATGATGCGGTCCGTTTGGCCTGCGCTACTGTTAGCCCTAGATGTTTAGAAGCTATTTATGGCTTTGTTAAGCGCAACGGAATCCTGCTTATCTGCGAGGTGTCGGCGCGCAAATTAGGCATTTTTGACAGCATTAAGATAGGCCGCCTAGCGGGGGTTGAAGACATTTATCGCTGTCTCATATCTTCGCAGAAAGTGATACGTTTGTAATAATGAGCATTCCAACTTTATCATTAATCATCCCCACTTATAATGAGCGCGAAAATCTGCCCTTGCTGCTGGAAAAGATATTCTCTGCGCTTAACCGTTACAATATCACCGGGGAGGTCGTGGTCGTTGATGACAATTCTCCCGACGGAACTGCGGCTCTGGCCGAGGATCTGAGCGAAAAATATCCGGTTAGGGTTGTGAAGCGTGCGGGCAAGCTGGGGCTGTCATCAGCCGTAATCGCCGGCTGGAATGCGGCCTTGGGCGAATTGGTAGGGGTTATCGATGCCGACCTGTCGCATGATCCTAACATATTGCCCGATATGGTGTATTCTATCACCCACGGCGGCGCCGATGTGGCCCTGGGCAGCCGCTATATTCCAGGCGGGGGAGTCAGCAACTGGCCCTGGTACAGGCGCATTACCTCTCTGGTCGCCGTACTTATGGGGCGCATTATCGCTCCCGTTAACGATGTCACTTCCGGGTATATGGTATTCCGGCGTGAGATTATACGCGACGTAGAGCTTGATCCTATCGGGTTTAAGATCAACCTGGAGGTGCTTATCAAGGCTAATTATAGCACGGTAACCGAGGTGCCCTTTACCTTTGTCGATCGTCAGGCAGGAAAGAGCAAATTCAATGGCGGTGAGATTAAGGCTTATTTAATTCATTTAAGCCGGCTGTTTGCCTATTGGATTAAGGTGCGCCCACGCCGTAAGCGCATTAAATACACCAAGTGCCCCCTGCCGCAAAAGCAGGATTTATCGAGCCCAGAAGAAAAAGAATAATCTGTCTAATTATTTTAAGGCTAATGCGATGGCGTTAAGGTATATTGGCTAGTTGCTGAAAGAGGTTAGCGGATAATATGGTAAAGAAGGTCATGGTTATAGATGACACAGTCGATGTGCGTCTGCAGCTGACTACTTATCTGCAGTTCGCTGGCATGGACACGTGCGATACCGGAGATATCGACGACGTTGTTCCTATGGCGTTGCGCGAAAAGCCAGATGCGATTATCTGCGATTATACTATGCCTGAAGCCGATGGCGTTGAAGTGCTGTATATGATACGCGAAAATGAAGATCTGCAGGATATACCGGTTGTACTGTATTCCTGCGCTTTTGATTCGCGCAACCGCGATTTTATGAAATTGAAGCGCGAGGGCTTTGCGGGTATTTTAGATAAAAACCTGGAGACCATTGCGACCGATTTGACTGAACTGTTAGGCTGGTAGGTTTGGACGAGAATCCGCAGATAGAAGCTGGATCTGTTTCTATGGCAAGTGCTGACCCTGAGCATCGGGCCCGCAAAGCCTTTATTTTGGCTGTGTGTACTGCGTTCTTTTGGCTGATAGTCGGCGTTTTCAACTGCTATGTCCTGCACGGGAATGGATATCGGCAGCTCAATAGCTCGCTGGGTCAGACCGTAACCGCGTTCAGTCATTCCCTAAACAGCCGCAGCGAGCTCCTCGGCGAACAGGCTGCAGCATTGGCCAAGGATCCCCGGCTTTTCGAGCCGCTGCCTAGCGTGCTGGAGCTGGCAGATGCGAAGGGCAATGCTGATGCTGAAGATAGTCTGCAACGATTTTTGCAGGATTCTCTTGCCAATACCGACGGCGATGTACTGCTGCTCCTTAATGAAAAGAAACAGGTCGTATGCGCTGCCGAACGCCATTTTCCCAGCACGTTTGTCGAGGGAGGGGGCGCTGATTCGGCGGTAAGCGCGGATGATAATCCCGCAGAAGCCGATAAGCAGGTTTCGGTGCTGCCCGAGCTTGGAACCGTGCTGGATAAGTCTCCCGTCGATGCCGCTTTTGAGTTCGCCGAGCTGCAGAATGGTTATGTCTGTTTTAAAAGCGAAGATATAGCCGTCGGTGTGGTTGTCGTTCCGCTTCTCAAGGATAAGACCGTTAAGGGAGCTGTCGTGCTGGGCGAAACCCTATCCGATAAGGTACTGGGAGAATGCAGCCAGGGCATGATGGATGGCGTATTGGCCGTAATCGTTGACCACAAGGTCGTGTCCTCGTACGATAAGCGCACCGCCAGGCGACCAGCTCCTCTGCTGCTCACTTCCTTGGAAAACATGGTGGAAACCTGGCGCCCTGCCAACACCACCCAGAAGATTACCATGAAAGAGGGTGAGCCGGATGCGGCTCCCGAAATAGTCGATGTCGCCGGCCGCCCTTGGAGTGCTCTGTCCATGGAGCTTAGCGGTGGCAAGCATCCGGTAGGCTGGGTCTTGTTCTTGGGCGATACCTCATCGGTCGATGACGCTGTGCGCTATAGCGGCTGGTTCTTTTTGGTTGCTATTGGCCTGTTTTTCCCCTTCGCCTATTTCCTGGCCTGGAAGCTGTAGCAAGCTTAAGCTCTTGCAGTCCGTGCTATGGTTCTTCTGAGCATATTAAAGCGCGCAGCCAGGCTCTGCACAGGGATTATCTTAACTGTTCTGGGCTAGCTAGGTCTGGTTGGCGCAGTATATGTCCTCCGGATTATTCTTGGGGGGCTGGTGGAGCTAGCGGTTCTGAAGTGGATGCGGTTTGCGCTGTAGCTGATGTCTGCAGCTCTGGTGTCTGTGAAGTCAGCGCTGGTGCCGGTGATGTCTGCGGCTCTGGGGCAGGCACTGCGTGCGGAGTGCTTTCTGGAGCGGGCTTCGGCGCGCTGTCGCTGTCGGGCAGGATCTTTTCCCAGGCTTCAACCTTCTTTTTTATGGCCTCAGACTGCTCGCGGTACTGGTGCACAAGGCCCTGTAAGCCCTCGCGTACGCTGGGCTCTGAAGTTATGCTTTTGATGTCCTCGGCGGTCTGAGCCAAATTCTCCAGCTTGTGCGCCGCTTTGCGCAGCTTGGCCCTGTATTGCGGATCCTCGGCCAGCTTCTGTACCGATGTGCCCGCCTTGTCGCTTATCTGCTTGAACTTCTGGGTTTCGCGCTGGGCTGTCGCCAGCATGCCGGAGATCTGCTTCTGCGATGCCTGCAGGCGTTTGTTATAAACAGCGGTCTTTTCGTGCAGCTGTGGGCGAAGCTTTTTTAACCGTTCTGCGCCTAGGTCAATCTGCACATTGATGCGGTCTATCTGCTGCATGGCGCTTGTCTGTGCCTCGTCAAGATGCTCGTAGATCTTGCGTTTCTGGGCCGCCAAATCGGAAGTGGCCAGCTTAACCTCGTTGGTGTAAAAGCGCGCGTTGGAGGCCAAGTCCTGTATGGTAGCTTTAAGCTTGGGATCAGACAGCGTGTCGCGGTATTCCTGGGTCATCTCTGTTATGCTTCTGATGGCCTTGGTTCCGTCCTGCAGCTTGGCTCCATGGGAAGAGACGCCCGATGCCAGGCGCACTACGCGGCCGTTCACCAGGTTCTCTGAGGAAGTGCCCGGCTGAATGTCCAGCCAAAAATTGCCCTTCTGTGCTGTGTTG
>JAFSXO010000344.1 GCA_017444045.1 bacterium
GCGAAATTGATGATGATTCGGGAGAGGTCATAGCTACAATAGAATTGGCCTGGATGAGCCGCAAGATAGGATACATGACGGAATGCCAGCGGGTAGACCGTGAAAAAGCGGAGGCTGCAGGCTGGAAAATATTCGTTGCTGCTGACGAGATTGATTCGATTTTCGGTGAGGTGTAACAGATGGCAGAGAAAATAACCAAGGTCGCTATATCCGTAGACTTTCTGACGGCATTTGCCGCATTGCCTCGGCAGATTCAGGGTAAGGTAACGGATTTTGTAAATAAATTCCGCAATAATCCTAATTCGCCTGGAATCAACCTCGAGAAGCTGAACGCTTGCCAGGATAAGAAATTCTACTCAGTGCGTATCGGCGATGCCTACAGAGGCATTGTTGTTAGGCAGCCGGAAACGGGGGCTTATCTGCTCCTTTGGGTGGATCATCACGATGAAGCCTACGCTTGGGCGAAGAACAGGAGATGCGAGGTTAACCCATGGACCGGTGCTATTCAGGTTTACGATATGGTTATAGCTCCGCAGGTTATTCCTGAGGAACATTCTGCTTGTCTTTTTGCAAGCGTACCAGATAAGGATCTGCTGGAACTCGGTCTTCCTGAAAAAATGCTTCCGTTTGCGAGAAATATCGTAGATGCTCAGGATTTTTATTCCAAAAAGAGCAGCTTTCCGGCGGATACCTTTGAAACGCTTTCTTGGCTGGCAGAAGGCTTTCCTTTGGATGAAGTAAAGGAGCTGGTAAGGCAGGAGCAGGAAGCAGGGGCTGTGTCCGATAGCCTTGCCGATGCTCTGAACAGCCCGGAAACCTTGAAGTCATTTGTGGTAGTCGAAGGCGAAGAAGAGCTTCGCCGTATCATGGCCGAGCCGTTGGAGAAATGGCGCGTGTTCCTGCATCCGACACAGCGAAAGATCGTAATGAAGAATTATTCCGGGGCCGCCCGTGTCCTCGGCGGCGCGGGAACTGGAAAAACGGTTGTGGCTATGCACAGAGCAAAGCATCTAGCGGCTGGCTTAAAGGACAAGGAACGCCTACTTTTTACGACTTTTACCGCGAATCTTGCCTCGGACATAAAAGCTAATCTGCGGAAGATTTGCACAGTGGATGAGCTGCGCAGAATAGATGTCATCAATCTTGATGCTTGGGTATCTCAGTTCCTTCGTGAGCATGGTTATTCCGCTGATATAGTATATGGTGATAAAATCAAAGATATCTGGGAAGATGCAGTGGCGGCGTATGACTCTGGCGGAGAGTTCCCTGTGAGCTTTTATGAAGACGAGTATAACAGGGTAGTTGTTGCCCAGGAAGCCTTCTCTCTTGAAAAGTATGCAAAGGCATCAAGAACTGGGCGTGGCACCAGGCTGGACAGAAAGAAGCGAATACAGATATGGAAGGTGTTTGAAGCCTATCAGAATCGGCTGAAAGAGCTGCTGGTTAGGGATATCAACACGGCCATGTATGAATGCCGCATGCTCCTATTGAAATCCAATTCCGAGATCAGATACAAGCATGTTATAGTTGATGAAGGGCAGGACCTCAGCGTTAATGGTTTCAGGCTACTGCGTGCTGTAGCTGGGGAAGAGCACGAGAATGATATCTTCATAGTCGGAGATGCCCACCAGCGTATTTATAAAAACAAGGCGGTGCTGTCTAAGTGCGGGATCAATGTGCGCGGGCGCAGCAGCATCCTCCGCATTAATTACCGAACTACTGAGGAAATACAGAAGGCGGCATTTGCCCTCCTGAACGGCATATCATTTGATGACCTCGATGATGATTACGATACGGGAGAGCGCTGCCAGTCCCTGACGCATGGCATAGCTCCGCAGGTAGAAGCTTTCTCTAATGCCAATGAGGAATTTGACTTCGTTCTGAGTACCATCAGAGGCCTAATTGACAGCGGAGTGTCTGCAAAGAATATCTGTGTTGTCGCCAGAATTCATAAGCTGCTGGATGATTATATTTCGCAGCTTACGGCAAACGGCATCCGCTGTTATGAGATCAAGGGGAGCAGGGCCGATGACCGTGGGCTAGAGGGTATCCGCGTTGCTACCATGCATCGCGTTAAGGGCTTGGAGTTCCAGTATATATTCGTTGTCGCTGCCAATGAGCGCATAATTCCGTTGGCATCGGCAATTGATCGTACGGATACAGTAAGCGAACGGGAAACAATGACGGCAGAAAAATGCCTGCTGTATGTGGCTATGACCAGAGCGCAGAAGGGAGTCTATATAAGCAGTTACGGCAAGCCATCGGAATTCCTTAGCTAGGCTGGCGTCTGCACGCCCTTTTTCAGCCGCTCCAGCCCGTCCTGCACCATACTGCGCGGGCAGGCCACATTCAGACGCAGGAACCCGGTTCCGCTGGCACCGTACTGCGCCCCGTCGGAAACGTACAGCCCTGTCATCGTCCGCAGATGCTTGGCCAGCTTGTCGCTGTTGGGCAGGGCTCTGCAGTCCAGCCAGCACAGATATGTGGCCTTCCCGGGTACGACCTTAATCATCGGCAGCTCCCTGCCGATAAACTCGCGCACCAGCCGCTTGTTTTCCGCCACATAAGCGCAAAGCTCGTCCAGCCAGGCATCTCCTTGGGTAAAGGCGGCGATGGCCGCATCTATAGCGAAAGCGTTGGGCTCGGCCACCTCATCGGTATTGAGCGCCCTCCAGACCTTGTGGCGCAGGGTGGCATTGGGTACGCTTACCGCCGCGCTCGCCAGGCCGGCTATATTGAAAGCCTTGGTCGGCGCCAGACAGGTAATGCTGTTGTCCCGGCATATCTCCGAAACCGAAGCGAAGGGTACGTATTCGCTGCCTGGCTCGGCTATGTCGCAGTGAATCTCGTCCGACAGCACCAAAACATGGTGCCTGGCGCAGAGCTCGCCCACGCGCTGCAGGGTCTCTCTGTCCCACTGCGTTCCTCCGGGATTCTGGGGATTGCAGAGCAGCATCAGCGTAGTCTGGGGATCGCTGAGCTTGGCTTCCAGGTCGGCGAAGTCCATGGCGTATCCCTGCTCGGTAAGCGTCAGCGGACTTTCTAAAATACGGCGGCCGTTGTTGATTATGCAATTAAAGAAGATGTTGTAAACCGGCGTTTGGATCAGCACATTCTCGCCGGGCGTGGTTAGCTTGCGGACGGTGCTGGAGATGGCGGGAACTACGCCGGTGCAGAATATCAGCCATTCGGGGGCGATGCTGAAATGATGGCGTCTCTGCCACCATCCGCAGATGGCCTCATTCCAGGCCGAGGGCACATAGCTGTAACCGAAAATACCGTGAGCAGCCCGCTTTTGGATGGCTTCTTGAATGGCCGGCGCGGTGCGGAAATCCATGTCGGCTACCCACATGGGCAGTTCTCCGTCCTCGATATTCCATTTGTAAGAATTGGTGCCGCGGCGGTCGATGATGGCGTCAAAATTGAACATGGGCGTCTCTTTCTCAGGTGCTGAAGCTAATCGGGTGCGAGATGGTTGAGTGTTTAATAATCGGCAGTTAATGCGCTATGGCTTTGGGGCAGATATTAGACGATTGAAGTTTTTTTGCCGTGTCTGGGACTTTAGTCGGCGGCGCGGCAGATGATATTAGTCTTGCTCACATCGACCCTGTCCTTTTCCAGGATCAGCTCGCCGATGCTGTCGGCTTTAATGGTGCCGCTGCTGGGATTTAGCACGCTGTCGACCCTGTTGGTGATCTCGGCATCTACCGAGGAATACTCGAAGGCTAGGGTGGTGTTGATGAGCTTGCAGTTCTTCATCACCAAATTCTCGATATAGCACAGCCCCTGCAGGCTTTCGATGGTGCAGTCGATTAGGGTGAGATTCTTGGCGTTCCAGCCCAGATACTCGCCGGATATGAACGAATTGCGCACCGTAATGTTTTCGCTGTTCCAGAAGGCGTCTTTGGAGAGCAGGCGGGAATTGCGTATCTCCACGCTGCGGGCACCGTCAAAGCTGTAATTGCCGTAGAGGGAGAGATCGCTTATCTGCATGTTCTCGCTGTTCATGGCGAAATAATCGCCCTTGGCCGTTACCCGTTCCATGCCCACATTGCGGCAGTGCCAGATCGTTTCGGCGGCGTTGGAGAAGCTGACGTTTTTCAGGCGGATGCCGTCGCAGCGGCGGAATTCCTTGGGGGCTTCGATGAGAGTATCCTCTACGCTGATGCCCTCGGTGTACCAGATGCCGGCCCGGGCCATCTCGAAGAGGGCGCAGTCCCTGAGCGTGATGTGCCGGCTATACCAGAGGGGGTATTTCCATCTGAATACGCAACCGTAAAGCTCGATATTCTGGCTTTCTTTGAGCGGAGATTCGCCATCTGCGAAGGTAGAATCGTAAATACAAAGGTTCTGAGCGTGAAATAGCGCCCGTTCACCGGTAAAAAACTCTTGGCGGATGGTCTGCTTCTCCAAGATGATGCGCCCCCTAATGCACTTATTCCGTATTAATTTGATTCGCCTTCGGCCTATGATCCCTTTTTTGCCTTTGGAGTGGCCGTTGTGCTGGGCTCAGCTCGTCCGTTTGGCAGGTGCCCGCTCTGGCAATTGCGTTTATTATGTTAATTTCTGGTAATTTTACGGCAAGCGGGCGTTTTTTTTTGTTGAACGAACCAACTTTAAAGTATACAATACAAATGCTGGCTCCGTTTGGTCGGCTCACAGCCAATGATGTTGGCTCTTATAATGTAAATTCAAATATAGCGACGCTTGATTAATACAACGGCTGCCATGTAGCTATTGCTAATCATAATCATTCCCTCTGTTCGCCCTTTCCCTTATTTGTCGCTGGCGATTTTCCCCTTTGTGTGGTCAGTTTCCTTATTTTATCTGACCGGTTTTATTAGGTTAGTCC
>JAFSXO010000345.1 GCA_017444045.1 bacterium
GGGGTTAGACGAAGGTACAAAACTGGCGATATATTAGAGACGCGGCCAATTGCGGGCTTTCCGCCCTTGCCTGTACTAAAGCCTAGCCAAGCGGCCTAGCTGAGCGGGGCGGGGAGCCGTATGCTGCGTCTGGGTGAATTGTCCCGTGCCGGCGGACATTCAGCTGGTGTATGCTCGGCTTTGGGCAGTGGGCATAGCCTAATAGTTTTAGCTCGACCGTATTGTCTGGAATGTGAGGTATCAAATATGGCTAGAGAATGGGTAGACGGAATAGAGTACGATGGAAATTGTGCGATCAAAGCTAAGCCGGATATAGTAAATGCGGTTTTGCGTGAGGGAACTGTGACGATAGGTGAGGCTGCCTTTGTTGGCTGTGCACGTCTAGAGGAGATAGATTTGCCCAACAGCGTTCAAGAGATAGGGTGTAACGCTTTTGCTGGCTGTACAAGTCTTAAGGTAATTGAGTTGCCTGACAGCGTTAAGGAGATAGGGTGTGGCGCTTTTGCTTTCTGTTCATGTCTTGTAGAAATCAAGTTGTCCAACGGCATTGCGGAGATAAAAACAGGCACATTTGCTGGGTGTGTAAGCCTTCAAATGATTTGGCTGCCCGACAGCATTAAGAAGATTGGGCCAGGTGCATTTGCCGGTTGTACAGATCTTCTGGATATGTGGCTGCCTGAAAGTGTTGAGGTGATAGGAGATAGTGCTTTTGCTGGCTGTTCAAGTCTTCATTTAATTGATTTGCGCGACAGCATTGATGTGATCGAAAAATTTGTTTTTAAAGGGTGTAGTCATCTGAAGTTTATTAAGATTCCCAGTAGCGTTAACGAAATAGGTTACTATGCTTTTGAAGACTGTACAAGTCTTACTTCCGTGGTGATCCCCAACAGCGTTGAAGTGATAGGAGATTTTACTTTTGCTCGCTGTTCAAGTCTTGCTTCCGTGGTGATTCCTGATAGCATTGACGTGATAGGATATGGCGCTTTTTGTGGCTGTACAAGTCTTGCTTCCATAGTGCTTCCAGACGGCGTTATGGAGATCGGAAATGTCGCTTTTTCTGCCTGTTCCAGTCTTGAAATGCTGGTGATTCCCGATAGCGTTAAGTACTTAGGTGTCGAGGTCTTTTCGGGGTGCACTAACCTTAAGACGGTTAAGCTACCAGCTGGCCTTGAGATATCCGACAGCGTTTTTAAGGACTGCCCAAATCTTAAAATAGAGCGCTAATGTGTTCGCAAAACACTAACTGAATGATATAAAATTTGTAGGGGGATATATTATTATGCGGTTTTATCGTGGTTTTGCGCTAATGGCGCTATTAGCCTTGGCTGGTGGTGGCGTGATAGCCGATGAAACAGGCGATCGCGTTTGCGCTGTGGCAGAGCAGACATCTCCGCTCGCGGCTGTGCAGGCCGATGTGGCACAGCTGTCGCTGTCTGTAGAGCAAAGCAGCATATTTGCCCTGCCCGCAGCCTTGGAGGTTCCCGGCGGCAATACAGACGCCGATCGGCAAAAGTATGCGGAGAACCTTTTTAAAGAAGCTGAGAGGGGCGATGGCGACGCATTTCTAAAATTAGGCATCTGCTATCTTCACGGCATTGGCCTGAAGCAAGACGCTAAAGAAGCAACCGAATGCTTTAAGTGCGCTTCCCATTGCGCTGATGATACTTTGCAGAAGAATAAGCGTTTGTATGCCGAAGCTGAGATTCTCTGCGGTATTTGCTGCCTTCGTGGGTGCGGCGTAGACAAGGATTTCATCAAGGCCAGAAAGCATTTCCGAGATGCTTGCGGGTGCGGTGTTCCCAGGGCGGAGTATCTTATGGGCGTGTGCTACGCGGAAGGAATTGGGATCGGTAAAAATCTGAGCAGCGCGGCTGACTGGTACTATATAGCCGCTCATTACGGCAGTGCTGAGGCCAAAGCTGCGCTAGAGAAAATCAACCGCGATGAGCATATTTACTCTTTGTGGCAAGAAGCATCGCTGCCTAAGGATGTGCTGGCCAGGGCCGAACGTGGGGAGGCTGAAGCGCAGCTGCAGATAGGCGATTTTTATGCAAGACGCAGCTGTTATTTGCTGGGAAATGAAAAAGAATATTCCAGCTTAGCCCGCGATTATTACAAACGCGCCGCCGAACAGGGCAACATGCAGGCTATGTGCCGGCTGATGCCTTTTTTCTCAGACAGTGATTTTAATCCCGTTAAAGAGCTGAGGGACAGATATTTGCCTTTGCTCCTTAAGTCTGACTCGGCCGATATCCTGAATAGTTTAGGGTCCTATTTCTTTGCTACGACTATGGATAAGAATATTGGGCGCGCCGAAAGCTTTAAAAAACAGGCCGCAGAAAAAGGCTGCGCAGATGCTCAGTATTCGCTGGGCAACAAGTATGAAGTACGCAGTTGGACGGTTGATAAGTATTTGTCGGAGGCTGTTTATTGGTATCACCAGGCTGCCAAGCAGGGGAATCTTAAAGCGGCCATTAGTTTAGATCTGTGTGAAGCCGATGAGTATAGCGATCTCGGCGAAACCAAGGACACTGCTTTGATAACGGAATGCTATCGCCGTGCTGCCGAGCAGGGCGATACTCAGGGACAGTATCTATACGGACTATGCTATGCGAACGGCAATGGCGTCGTCAAGGATGCCGCGCTGGCTGAGCAGTGGTTTGCCAAGGCCGCTAAGCAGAGCTATGTCGATGCCGAATGCCTTGCTTTGCTGCGCCAGGCCGCGGCTGGAGATCTGCAGGCTCAATGCAAGATCGGCATCCATTTGTATGACAAGTCTGGCATTGATTTTAATGGTTCAGGTCTCTGTTATACACACCTGTCCAAAATGTGGCTTCATCCGGCTGCCGAAGCTGGCAATGCCGAAGCTCAGTATTATCTAGCTCGTTGCTATAACCTTGCAGTTCCGGCGGAGTTGAATATTGGGCGCATTCTCAAATGGGACGCTAGGTCTGCAAAACAGGGCTATGCAGATGCACAGATAGCGCTCTATTATCGCTTAAATACGGTATTTGCGTCTGAGCAGATAACAATCAATCGTATCGCTAAAAAAATCGGTCTTATTGCGGACGATAGCATGGGCGATGTGGCCTTGGCATGGTTAGTTCGCGCCGCGGATAGTGGCAGTGCCAGAGCGCGGTATATTTTGGCAGGGCGCTGTGCGGATGAGAGCAAGGCAGCAGTGCTGTACGGCCAGGCAGCAGCGCAGGGCGATAAAGAAGCACTTTTGGCGTGGGGCAGGTGTTATGAGGAAGGCAAGGGGGTAGAAAAGGATTTAGCCAAAGCCGCGGAGATTTATGGCATTGCCGCCGCCAAGGGGGAGCATGATGCGCAGATCGCGCTGGGCAATATGTATTATTCTGGCTTGGGCGTAGAGCGGGATTATTCCCGGGCTGTGTATTGGTATCGCCAGGCTGTTAAAGATATTTATAGCGCTATAAACCACAATCTAGAAGCGGCTGCCAATCTAAGGGACGCCTATATAAATGGGAAGGGCGTTGAGAAGGATCTGGAACAGGCGGAATACTGGGCGAGTGTAGTTAGCTATCTTGATGGCAGTTCTCTTGACTGATTGTTTCTTACAGGAAGAAAAGCCTAGAAAGACAAACTTAGATTATAGTTTCCTATGCACTATAATCAACAAGCGGAGAAAAAAAGGATGAAATCTCGGATTATGAAAATGCTAGCCGTCCCTGCGATAGCTTTGGGTGTATGCCTGCTCGGCTGCGCTGACGGTAAATGCGACAATGACGGGTGCCCCCAGCCCGGCAATATGGAGCAGGCTGACGTATTGGACGAGGGCAGCGAGGCACCTGATGTTCGCGAGTATAAAGAAGATGGCTTGCGCCATATCTCAGTTTATATTCCCGAGGCTAAGGTCTTGTCGCGCTCGAATTTTGGCAACCGTGTGGAAGTCAGAAAGCGCTGGTTTATGATCGCCGCGCTCGATAGCAACGGTCAGCCCTTGGCTGGCTCTGTTCTCGGTCGGGAAGAGCCGAGTACGCTTCCCAAAACAGACGGCAAGGATTTGGGCCTTGAAGAGCCGCATATAATTGTACGGGCAGGAGTCCCCGCTCAGACAGACAGGTTCCTTCTGCTTTGGAATGTGAGCACCAAGGGCTATCCGCCCACGCAATATGTATTTCCCTTGGCCATGGGACATCTGTCTGCCGATAAAGACATTTGTGTTATAGCGCCTGACGATATGTTTTCGCCCGATCAGCTAACCGATGGCGAATTCGGCCCCTATTCCGATGAGAAATGCTCCGAGTGGTCGGCCAGCTTTGGCGTGGGAGAGCAGGTCTATTTCTTCCCTGTGATACGCAACGCTCATGGTGATGAGATTAAGGTGTCCGGTATCGTGAGTATGCATCGGGAAATGCTTGACGATGATCTTAAAGCAATAAATCCCGGGGCGTCGCTGCTGCATGGCAGCTGGTATGGCGTAGAGGGGGTTATCATGCCTTATCCGATAAGGGTCAGACGTGATGACAGACCGGTAGAATAGCTCTCTGCTGCTCGGCATTTGGGGCCAAAAAGTCTTCGCGTTTCATGTCCAGCGTATTCTGAGGGCATTTGTCTCCGTTTGTCATGATGAATGCTCTAACTGTTGCCTGTATGTCTGCCAATCGCGATCGCTAAAGACGTTAAAGATAACACGGTCTATTCTGTCTGCATGATCGCTGAGCCATTCCCGTACGCTTTTTACTGCTATGGCGGCTGCGCGGTCGGGAGGAAAGCGAAAAATGCCGGTAGATATGCAGCAGAACGCTATTGAGCGCAGACCTTGCTTTGAGCACAGGTCCAATGAGCGCTGGTAGCAGCTCGCTAAATCCCGTTCGTGCTCGCTTTTCAGAAGGTCAGATACGATGGGCCCCACAATGTGTATAACGTGACGTGCGGGTAAATTATAGCCCGCTGTTAACAGTGGAACCGCTGTGGGCTGTTCGTAGTCGGTGCCATGCTGTTGGCGCAAAAGCTCCATTTGACGATGGCATTCTGCACGCATCTGTATTCCTGCGAAGCTGTGAATGCAATTGTCTATACAGGTGTGCAGAGGCACGAAGCACCCTAACATTTGGCTGTTTGCTGCGTTGACTATAGCGTCGGCGCTTAGGCGGGTAATGTCGCCCTGCCAGAGGGACAGCTTTGGCAGGGCGGGATAGGGCATGATGTCAGATAAAGCTACTGCACCTTTATCTGAGCTTAGCTGGCTCAGATAAAGGTCTTGGATGTGCAGGAATTCATCGCTTATGGGCAGGGGCGGACGGATGTTGGACAGGGCTCGCAGAAGCTGATGCTTATTCCTGAAACCTGCAGCGGTTAGCGCGAGATAAGCGTCCTCGTTTTCCGTTCGCAGAGCTCTGAGCAGATAATCCAGCCTTTGTTCTTGTATATCAGGCATTAAGCCCTTACCACCGAGATGCGCTGCTGAATGTGCTGGCCTGAAATAAGCTCGTCTATCATGGCTATGGCGTAGTCGGCATAGCTGATGATGCTTTCTCCGCGGCTGTTTACGGTCAGTTCCTCACCGGCTAAGATATAATGGCCGCTGCGCTCGCCCTCGGCTTGGAAGTCGCCAGCGGGACTGACGTAGGTCCAGCGAACATCGTTGCGCTGACGCAGCTCCTCCAGAGACTTGGCCTGGGCTGAAGCTAAAGGCTTGAACATCTCAGGGAAATCCGGCGCCTCAAATACCTGGGCGGTATGCGCGGGACTGGTGTAAAGACTGCCGGCTCCGCCGACTACCAGCAGGCGCGTAGAAGTGTGGCTCAGCAGATCGCACAGGTGCTTTAAAGTGACGCTGTGCTGCGACAGAGCCTCGGGGGCCCAGACTCCGAAGGCATCTATCACGGCGTCAAAGCCGGCTAAATCTTCCTTGGTCAGGTCCATAAGGTCTTTGCTTATCGCCTGAGAAGCATCGCTGTGGTTCTCGCCGCGCACGACTGCGGTTACGTCTAGCCCGCGGGCAACGGCCTCTTTGACGATTAGCCTGCCGGCTTTGCCGTTGGCGCAAACGACTGCCAGTTTCATAATGTTAGCCTCCTAAAGGATATGA
>JAFSXO010000346.1 GCA_017444045.1 bacterium
ACGATGTGTACGAGGATCACGCGGATCGCGTTAAAATCGAGGACATTGCGCGTCTCTTCGGCACCAGAGTTGCCTGCATTTGTGAGGGAGTTACCAAACTCAGTCAGGTATCTAGCCGCCACCGCACAGAAATTAATAAAGACATTAAACTGCTTATGGAGCAGCGCAAGCCTCTGGCAGTCCTGACAGCCCCGAGAGTGAGCTCAGCGAAAAAGAGCTGGTAGCGATTGAGAAGAGATACATCAAAGCTGCTACTCTTTTAACCTTAATTGTTACCGCTTCTCAGGATCTGAGAACGATGATGGTAAAAATGGGAGACAGACTCCATAACATGAGGACTCTGCGCCATCATAAAAATCCCGATTCAAAGAAGCGCATTGCCCAGGAAACTCAGGATATTTTTGCGCCTATTGCCGCCCGTCTCGGAGTATATGTTATTAAGCGCGAATTCGAAGATCTGGCTTTTGAGGCTCTCGATCCGGAAGCTTATGAGCAGACAGAAACAAGCAGGAAGGAGCTTGTACGAGAGCGCAGCGGCAGCATTAAGGCCACCATGGCAGTGCTGAAGGACATTTTCCGCGATAACGGTATCGATGCTGAGATCGAATATTTCGAAAGCAATGTCTACCGTATCTATGAGCAGTGGAAAAGCGGCCAAGGAGATCGTGACAATGAGTCTGTGGTCGATCATATCCGCATAGTTACTGAAGACGATAGGGCCTGCTACGATGCGCTGAGAGTTGTGCATAAAAACTTTGCTCAGGTGGCGAATACGCTGCGAGATTTTTTGGGTACCGCCAAATCGAATGGCTATCGCGCCTTGCATACCTCCATTTATGGCAGCGAGCAGCGCATCATCGCGGTGCATATCTGTCCGAAGCATCAGGTCGTAATCAATGACAATGGCTTCTTCGCGCCGTATGCGACCACTAAGTACACCTGTGCTGATGAGATTGGCAAATCCCTCAGCCAGTTCTATGGTCAGGATGACAATGGCGAGTGCGGTGCGGGAAGCCTGAAAGCCTGGTTCCAGACGCTTGCTGATGAGATAAAAAATAGTAACAGTACTATAGACTTCGTGAACAAGCTGAAGGATGAGCAGCTTTGCCGTGATATAACCGCGTTTACTCCTAATAGGGATCGCATAGATCTGCCGCCTGGCTCTACTCCCATCGACTTCGCCTATGCGCTCCATACCCGTCTAGGCGATTCCGCCTGTGGGTGCCTTATCAATGGTCGCAAGGTAGATCTGATGAATTATCATATCGTTTCAAACGATATTGTGTCCATACAGACCTCCAAAACCGCTGCGCCTAAGCACGAATGGTACTATGCCTGCAAGACGGACTTGGCGCGCAGAAGTATCAAGGCTTGGTTTGGCAAAAGCATTAACCGAGAAAGCAACGTAAAAGCTGGAAAAATAGTTGCTTCCGAGGTGCTGAAAAGCATTGGACTGTCGCTGCTAATTTACGACACCGACTTTATGAATGAGGTCGCAAAGAGCCTGCAGAAGTCCGATGCTGATGACTTGTATGCAGCTTTGGGATGCTGGCAGGTATCAAAGGAGATCCTTACGCGCCATATCATCTTAGAGTATCGCCAAGGCCTCTTTACTAAGCGCAAAGAGTCAGCTCTTTTGGATGGCAGTGCTAAAGCAGAGAATTTGATCCAGGCTGTCAGCGGCATTCCTAAGGGCTATCGGATGGTGCTTATGAAATGCTGCATGGCTATACCTGGGGATAAAATTATCGGTTATTTGGCCAACAATGGTGAAGCCCGCGTGCATCGTGACGGCTGCCAGGTCGCTCAGAATATGAAGAAAAATGATAGTAATCTGTTTGTCGATCTGGACTGGCGTCAGGGCATAGGCAATACGGTTAAAAGCAAATCCATGTTTTATGTGGAATGCGAGGTCAGCGAGCATTTGCTGGGCAACATTATCAGCTGCTTTGATGATAACGAAGAGCATATCTATGAATACCATTATTGCGAGGCCGACAACGGTAAAACCGCACAGCTTCGCATATACTTTATGGCTTCAAGCCGTGAAGAAATAACTGCCTTTAAAGATAAACTCTTAAAGGTTCCAGAGGTGAAATCTGTGCACCGTTAGCATGGGTGCCTCTTTCTTTGTTGCTTCAGATCGCCTGGTGTAGTTCAGACTTTTCTGCCTGTTCTGCGCCGGGCGCGTCTGATTTGTGATGATATTATTTATGAATACTGTTGATAATTCTTTGGCAGACCAGACTGCATCTAATGAAAAGACGGGCGTGGACAGTGATGGCTCTTTCTGGGTTAACGGCCAGCGCTGGGACAGCGAGCAGTCGTATATAGACGAAAAGCTTGAGGGAATAATTGCCCATTTAACAGACAGCGAGGATCGCGAGCTCGTGCGCCGGGCCTGTCTTTACGCTGCCGACAAGCACCGCGGACAAAAACGCCTGTCCGGCGATGAATATATCGTGCACCTTATTGGTGTCGCATCGATATTGGCGCAGTATAAGCTCGACAGCTTTACTCTGGCTGTCGCTCTCTTGCACGATCTTATAGAAGAGCATACCGCGGCTACGCTTGATGATGTGCGCGAACAGTTTGGAGCTAACGTTGCCAGGATGGTAGACGGAGTCACCAAGCTTACGGGACTGTTTTCCCGGCAGGAGCGCATCGTTAGCCGCGGAGCAGTGGGGGGACGCTCGGCACAGGAGGGCGCTGCGGAAACCTTGCGCAAGATATTTGTGGCTATCGCCAGCGATCTGCGCGTTGTTTTGGTAAAGGTTGCCGATCGGCTGCACAATCTGCGCACGCTTTATTACTGCACTCCCGAAGTTCAGGCTAATATCGCTCATGAGACGCTGGATATTTTTTCTCCCATAGTATCGCGTTTGGGCATATGGGAATTTAAGGCCGAATTGGAGGATTCCGCTTTCCGGTATGCTTATCCCGAGGACTATGCGCAATTGGTGCATGACGTTGAGGTTAACCGCCAAAAGCGTCAGGCAATTATGATGCAGTGTGTGGAGATAATCAAAGAAAAGCTTCAGGCTGCGGGCATAGAGGCTCAGCTTTCGCAGCGCTCTAAGCACCTGTACAGTATTTACCGCAAGCTGAAGCGTCAGGGCAAGGGACTGGACGAGATTTACGATCTGCAGGCTATCCGCATAATTGTGCCCACTGTCGAAGACTGTTATGCGGCCTTCGGACTGGTTCATGGGATGTGGCAGCCCATGAACGATCGCATCAAGGATTATATAGCCCGTCCCAAGGCCAACAATTATCGCTCGCTTCACACTACCGTGTATGGGCCGGAGGATCAGCTGCTCGAGATCCAGATACGCACCTTTGAGATGCATCAGTTTAACGAATGCGGTGTGGCAGCCCATTTTGCGTATAAGGAAGGCCGCAAGGCGTTCTCTAAGGGTAGCAGTGACAGCTTTTTCCGGGAGTTCTATCCCTGGATACGCGCTCTGTTTGATTGGAAAACGGAGAATGCGGAAAGCCGTGATTACAATGAACATCTGCAGGTAGATGTATTATCTAAGGATATATTTGTATTCACGCCGCGCGGAGACGTCGTGGATTTGCCTGTCGGCGCCACTCCCCTGGATTTTGCCTATATGATCCACACAGATGTAGGGCATCGCTGCGTTGGGGCCGTGGTCAATGGCAAAATAGTGCCTTTAAGCTATACGCTGCAAAGCGCCGATGTCGTCTCCATTCAAACGTCTAAGGTGAACAATCCTTCGCGGGACTGGCTGCGCATCTGCACCACGCATCAGGCTCAGTCCAAGATCCGCGCTTGGTTTAAGAGGGAGCGGCGCGATGAGAACATCATCCGCGGCCGCGAGATGCTTCGCAAGGAAGCCGCCCGCAACCACAGGGAGGAGCTGGGAAGCGACGAGGCCCTGCTGGCTAAAGCTGCTGAGGTGCTTAAATATCCTTCTCTTGACGATGCTCTGGCGGCGGTTGGATATGGGGAGATCTCGGTAGCTTCTCTTTGGGGGCGTATCATGTCCCTGCTTCCCGAGCAGCTCGAGATAAAGGAGCTTCCCCCCGTTTTGCCGCCCGTGCCTAAGAAATCTGGAACTGGGCGCGACGTCTATATCGATGGCCTCGATAATCTGCTGACAAAAATGGCTCACTGCTGCAATCCTGCACCTGGTGATGATATTCTAGGCTATATTTCCATGGGCAAGGGCCTCACTGTGCACCGCAGCAATTGCAGCAATATCAGCAGGCTAAAGGCGGAGTATCCGGAGCGAGTAGTAAAGGCGTATTGGACTGGTCTGTCATCGCAGAATGCCTCATATTCCGTTAATCTGTCGGTTATGGCCCACGATCGCCAGAACCTAGTCGGAGATATCCTTTCCGCGCTCAATGAAACCAGAACCTCGGTTCGGGGGTGCTCGGCTTGGGCTGACGATGGGCTGGCAACGGTGCGCTTAAGCCTTGCCGTTAGCGATACGAAGCAGCTTGATGAGATCTGCTCTAGGCTGCGGCGGGTTAAAAATGTGACCTCGGTAAAGCGTATTTAGGCGGGCAAGGCAAAACAGTGAAGCAATCCTTGAATTACTGACCTCGGTGTTGGAAGGATTGCTTTGCATATTGTCTAAAAATATCTAAATGCGTGCTTTAGTGCAAAGAGTCTCTTCGGCTCAGGTCGAGGTAGATAATCAGATTATCGGCCAGATCGGCAGGGGACTGCTGGTCTTGGTGGCTGTTCACGGGCAGGATGATGATAAAACAGTGCAGTGGATGGCCAACAAGCTGTTGTCTTTGCGTTTGTTTAGCGATGACGCTGGCAAGATGAATTTGTCTTGCCAGGATATTGGCGGGGATATTTTGGTCGTTTCGCAGTTTACCTTGTATGGAGACTGCAGACGCGGCTGCCGTCCCAGTTATAGCAATTCTGCTCCATCCGCTGTGGCAGAGCCAATGTACAGGAATTTGGTGGAACGCTTAAAGCTGTCTGGGCTTAAAATTCAGGAAGGCATGTTTCAGGCTCATATGAAGGTGTCGCTGCTGAATGATGGCCCCGTTACCGTTTTGGTGGATTCGCCGATGTCTAATGGAAATAAAAGCAACAATGGATAGCTGTACTGTATTAGTAGTAGATGATTCAAAATTTATGCGCACGGTGGTGGCAGACCTTTTGGCGAAGGCTAACTGTGAGGTCGTCGAAGCCTCAAACGGGGCGTATGCGGTACAAATGTATGAGGAATGCCAGCCCGATTTGGTGCTTCTCGACATACTGATGCCTGAGCAGGATGGTATTGAAACGCTTCGCCAAATTCTGGACTTAGACAGCGATGCGCGTGTAGTTATGGTGACCTCTCTGGGCATGGGTATGCAAGATTATCTCGAGCAGGCCTTGGATTTAGGGGCGGTAGGCTATATAACTAAGACGGCCATTGAATCTCAGCTGAGCGGTGTTTTAGAAACAGTGCTGGGTGTGCAGATGCCTAATGAAGAGAGCAATTAATAGTCACTGCCTCTTGTACGTGTATTTTTTATAGTTTTGTTTATCTGCTAAAAAAGCGGCATTTTTAATGCCGCTTTTTTAAATGATATTGGAGGCTGCGGCAGTCTCATTAACTTAAGCAATGGCCAATAGATCCCCATTATAACTCCCCCTAAAGGCAATGTCGTTTAGTTAAGCAATGGCCAATAGATCCTCATTATAACTCCCCCTAAAGGATGGCAGGGGGAGATGTCGCGACTGCGACAGAGGGGGTGGCCACAGCTGGCGGAAGAA
>JAFSXO010000347.1 GCA_017444045.1 bacterium
AGATGGTACAGCAGTCCATCCAGCGCACCGATATGGGCTCCTTCCTCACCTTAGACCCCAACGTCGGCCAGGAGATTCTTCAGGCGCTGTCCAACCAGGTTGACGCTCTGCAGGAGCGCGGCCTGCAGCCCATTCTTTTGGTAGCCCCTACGGTGCGCCCCGCTCTGCGCAAGCTTACTGACCGATCCTTCCCCAGCCTCGTTATCCTGTCTTGGAATGAGATCGCGCCTAAAATCAACGTCAATTCGGTGGGCATGGTAGCGTTCTAGCAGCACCCGCTCCGCCTAATCCTAGATTAAACATAATACTGAGGTTGCCATGCCCGTCCACACCTTCATGAGCGCACAAGAATACGCCGAATACCGTCCCCAGGCTTTGGATATGGTCAGGAGACACCAGAACGAACAGACCGCCGACGCGCTGGAAGCGCTGGACGATGAGCTTTTCGAGTGCTGCGGTGAGGGATGCTATTTCTACGACGTGCGCGGGCGGCGCTACTTTGACGCGACTACTGGCGGCGGCGTATTTGCCCTGGGCCATGCCAATCCCGATGTCGTAGAAAGCGTATGCGCCCAGGCCCGCAAAGGCGGCCTATCCTCAAGGGTTGGCTTTATACCCAAACAGCTCGAGCTGCTGAAGGAGCTGTCGGAGATAGTTCCCGGGAATCACACTTACGGCTACATAGGAAGCACAGGGACAGAAGTAATAGAAGCCGCCATGCGCTTAGCCCGCCTCACCACAGGACGCACCAAAATCGTCAGCATGGAATTCGGCTATCACGGCATGTCCATAGCAACGGTATCGGTAACCGGAGTTCCATACTGCCACGCCGGTTCTCCCGATGAACTGCCCGATGCCGAGCTAATCCCCTACAATAACCTAGAAGCCGCGGCCAGGGCCATAACAGACGATGTTGCGGCGGTTATTATCGAGCCCATCCAATGGGCTGCCGGATGCCGCGTGGCCAGCCCAGAGTATCTGCGGGGACTGCGCCGCCTCTGCACAGAGCATGGCTCGCTGCTAATATTTGACGAGATACAGACTGGCATGGGCCGGACAGGGCAATGGTTTGCCGCCCAGCGCGCCAATGTAGTGCCAGACATAATCATCTGCGGCAAAGCGCTTTCGGGCGGAGTCGCCCCCATTGCCGCCATAATGTACAGCAAGCGCGTGCACGAGGCGGAGAGCAAGATTCCCAGCTTCCTCAATTCCACGTTCGCCGGTAACCCGCTGGCCTGCTCGGCGGCCTTAGCGGCAATTAAATATATAAAAGACAACAACCTATTGGCCCGCATTAACGCGCTCAGCGATCTCCTAGTCAAGCACTTAGACGAGCTGTGCGAGCGTTATCCCGATATCGTCTGCCGGCATGACGGCCTGGGCTTAATGCGCTGCGCCATCACCACCGCCCCCCAATACGGAATAGCCATGTCGGCGTTTCTGCACCTAGAGCATGAGGTCTGGCTGTCGGCTTTGGCTTACGACCCCCGCTGTCTGCGCATATCACCGCCTTATATCGCCAGCGATGCGGATATAGAGCAGCTGTTTGCGGCCATCAGTGCTGTATGCCAGCAGATGCGCACCCTGGGGCCGCAGGGTGTTCAGCAGTTCTTAGCGGAAGCCAACGCTAAGATCGCCGCGCACAATAAAAGCCATTAAGAGAGCCGCCGACCCTAGCCGGCATTGTACAGGAAGATAATGTCGTTTAGTTAAGAAATGGCCAATAGATCCCCATTATAACTCCCCCTAAAGGATGGCAGGGGGAGATGTCGCGACTGCGACAGAGGGGGTGGCCACAGTTGATGGGAAATCAAGGTTTTGCGTATGTTGTATGCTAACTTGTACGCTAGCACAAAACGTAAAGCTAACACACATGAATAAGCATAACCAATGCCATCGAACCTTAAGCCAATGGCATTGTACAGTAAGATAATGTCGTTTAGTTAAGCAATGGCCAATAGATCCTTGCATGAATGAGCATAACCAATGCCACGAAGCCTTAACTCAATGGCATTGTACAGGAAGATAATTCATTTATTAGAATTCAGCTATGCCGACGAATTTAGCGTTAGGCCTTACGCTAAGCTGGGGAGGATCGCCAGAATGATTCAGATTGGTCTCAGTCCTGAGGAGATGCTTGCCGTTTACAATCGCATGTTTCTCGATGTATGGTCGCGTTACAAAGAGCGCATCGATTGGCAAAAGGCCAACATATCGGAGCAGCTCAGCCAGGGACAGGAGGTCGATCTCAGCGATTGGCTCACCGAAGTGCTCGAGGTTATGGCTACAGCATCGCGCGACAGTGCCATACTAACCATGGCCGAGAACAACGAGCGCATCGAGGCTTACTTAGCGCGAGCCGGCTTTTTGGGGGCCGAAACACCGCTAGACGGCGATTATGCAGAGGAAGCTGAAGAATAGATATTAAGGTCTCAAAAATCTGGAATTAATTTCTATTTTTCCCCTTTACATTTGAACTGTTTGCGGTGATAATAGAACCAAGAAAACACTTTTCCACTTGGAGGTTCAAAACTATGGCAGGTCAGTCGATTGTTTTCTCAATTGGTCAGATGCAGATGACCGACTATCAGAACGCTCAGACCATCAGCGTTCAGATCGCTGCTAACGCCCAGAAGTCTGAAATGGAGCGCTGGAAGATCCTGCAGGACACCCAGACCAAATGCTTCGAAATTCAGCAGGACGTCACCGTGAACCAAGCTAAGACCCAGGACAAGATGTTCGGCAAATGGGATGAGTACATCCGTAGCTAAACGTTAGCCTGACTAGCAAAAAAGAGTCCGAGCAATCGGGCTCTTTTTTTATCGGCTTAAAGCAGGTTTTTACCATTCACCTAGGGAAAAGTATGGCGCATTTTTGCATTGTCTGCATTAAGATCGCCTGTTCAGCGCTACGTTCGACACGCAGCAGAGAGCTTATTCAATAGCACAAACCTGCGCAAGGCGGGCTGAAATATGCAGAGCCAAACATTAGCGCCAATAGTCTCGCGCAAGTGCTCCGCCCAACGGCATGGTTCTGCCCAGCGAGGGATATTTGGCCGTATACGGCAGCATGTATAAGCAAAGGAGGTATATCCAAAACTAATCTGCAGCCAGATAATTTGCAAAAGCGTACATATGCCGTTACACTAAAAATGCAGCCATTTGATGCTTACGAACAGTGAGGCAAACCTATGATCCCAGTATTAGAACTCAAGACCCAGTATGCTGCCATTCAGCAAGAAGTTGAGGAAGCTGCTCTGCGCGTGCTGCGTTCAACCCGTTACATTCTCGGCCCCGAGGTTCAGGCCTTTGAGGAGGAATTCGCCGCCTGGAATGGGGTAAGCCACGCCTTAGGCGTGGGCAATGGCACCGATGCGATCCAGACGGCCGTAAGAGCACTGGGCATAGGACCTGGCGATGAGGTTATCTGCCCTGCTCATACTTTTATTGCCACTGCGGGTGCGGTAGCGCTGGCCGGCGCCACCCCAGTGTTTGCCGATATCGATATAGACACATTTACTCTTAACCCTCAAAGCGTAGAAAAAGCCATCACTCCGAAAACAAAGGCTATCATAGCTGTCCACATTTACGGACATGCCGCTCCCGTCATCGAGCTGAAGGAAATTGCCGACCGCCACGGCCTGTACCTCATCGAAGACTGCGCCCAGGCTACCGGCTGCACCGTAAACGGCAAGCATGTCGGTTCCTTTGGCATCTGCGGCTGCTTCTCATTCTTCCCCAGCAAAAATTTAGGCGGCATCGGCGACGGCGGAATGATCATCACCAACGATGATGATTTCTTTGAAAAGGCTCAGATGGTGCACAACCATGGCAGCAAGGTCCGCTATTACCACGATATGATCGGTACCAACACCCGCCTTGACGAGATTCAGGCCGCTGTTCTGCGCGTCAAGCTAAAGCATGTCAACGCCTGGAACGAACGGCGCCGCGCTATAGCCGCCGCTTATAACAAGGGGCTGGAGGGTGTAGCCATAACACCGGTAGAGCGCCCCAACTGCTACCACGTCTACCATCAGTATACAGTGCGCGTGCCCGAGCGCGATCGCTGGCTAAAGCACCTCAACGATAACGGCGTAGGCGCGGTAATATACTACCCCATCGAGCTTCACCTGCAAAAAGCTTTTGCCAATACCGTTCCTGCTGGCTTCAGTCTGCCCGTCAGCGAAAAGGCCATGGCCGAAGTGCTGTCTCTGCCCATGTTCCCGGAATTAACCGAAGAACAGATTACCTTTATCACCGACACCTTTAAACAGTTCAAGCCTTAATCGGCCTGTTCCGGAGTCTGCTGAATGTTTCCTAGGTCGTGCCCTAACCAGCATAAAATAAACGAGATCAGCAACTTCGAAAGCGACTTTAGCCTCTGCATGAAGCAGAAGGCCAGCTATGAGCTTTCGAGCAGAAGTCTTTGTGCTATGTTTAGCGGCTCAGTACCATTAAAGGAAGCTAATGCGCTGGCGGCCCAAGAAAAGCATTCCGAAGCTGCCAGCGCTTTGGGCGAGCACTTTATGTACAGAATACAGCCCAACTCCATCACGCACCACTCCGGCTTACAGGATCTGCGCAAAAAACTGCAAGGGCTCGGAAAGAATTATATAAGCAGCGTACTGGCTCAGGCTAATCAGATAGTTGAGCAGTGCATATCTGTAAAAGGCCGTCCCCCATTCCGTTTTCAGCACTGCATAGACTGGTTCAGCGATTTAGCCGGGCATAGCTGGCCCAAGCTTCATCTTGCTGAGATAGAGCAGCGACTGGATGAGGGCATCCCGCTTTCCACAGATCCCATGGAAGCTATAGAAAACACCTGGGAGCTGAATAAGCACAGCCATTTTCTGACGCTAGGGCGCGCTTATTGGATTACCGGCACAGAAACGTATGCTGCCGAATTTATCGTACAGGCCGTCAAATGGTGCCACGAGAATCCCCCTCTGCTTGGGGTTAACTGGTACGATCCCGATACTGTCGCCACCCGCACCGTAAACTGGCTGCTGGCGTTAGGCATGTTTATTGAATCGCCCCAGCTTCAGCCCAGCCATATGGCACTTTTTATAGAGGCGCTGCTGGCGCATGGCGCTCTTTTAGCGTATTGGTTCCGCCAGAAGAAGAACATAACCCTGTCCACGGTCATAGCGCTGAATATGCTGGCCGACTGGATGCCCGAGGTTAAATACGCCGAAGCCTGGCATGAGCTGGCGGAAGACTGCTGGGACGAAGCCATAGCCTCCGAATTTAACGACGACAACTTCCATAAAAGCGCCTCACCGGCCAAGCAAATCATCAGCTGCGAATGGCTACTGCTCCTGGCCCTGCAGCGAGAGGCAGCCCTGCACAGAAGCGAGAGATCGCCAAGACTGCCCCAAAAAGCCGAAGACCTGCTCAACGATGTGCTGGAATCGCTGCAGTGTCTCTTAACGCCAGCAGGCATTTTCTACGATCTCGGCGGATACCATCACCTCGAAGGCTTTATGGGGTACCAATGCTCCACGGCCAAGCACATCTGCAATCTCCTAGCCATCGGAGCAATAGTCACCCGCCGCGCCGAGCTGTATCGGGATCTGCCCGAAAAACCTCTGGAAATACTCTGGTGGAAGGGAGAAAATGGCTGGTCCGACCTGCAGGAGCTTTCTCAGCAATACGAGCCTAACACGGCATATCTGTTTTCCAAAACCGGTTTAGGCATATCAAATTCCGGCTGGGACGCAAAAGCCACGCATTTTACCTTCAAGGCGACTCCGACCAGCATCATCGAGCCCAGCGAATCTGGCGACGGCACAGCAGCGAAATATCTTTTCCACAACGACGCCTTAAGCTTAACGCTGACAATTAATGGCGAGCCATTTATTATTGAGCCGGGATTGGCCAAGGATCCGCACAAGCACGACTTCCGTTTATCGCGCTTGGATGCCCACAGCGCTCCCAAGCTGAGCAACGAGCTAGAGCCGCCTCTGCCCCAGGCTGAGATAAACAGGCTAGCCAGAGAAGGCCTATCTGCGCCGCAAGCAATATACTGCTCGCAATTGGTAGGGCAAAAACCGAAGAACCAGGATCTGGTTCAGTTTGGCGTGCGCCGATACGCTTACAATCCCGACGGAAACCGCGTCACCATTA
>JAFSXO010000348.1 GCA_017444045.1 bacterium
CTATCTCTTGGGCTTTGGTAACGCTGCTGTCTACGTCAAAGATAGTCGCGCATGCGGTTCACGCGGGCGCGCACATCGGCAATGGGTTCAGCGTAGCTTGCTATCATTGGGATGGCCTTTCTTGCTTACATTTAAGCTAGTTTGTTTGCTCGCTCGCTTTAAAAGCCTGCTATGTGTTGCAATGTCGTCGGCTAAGCGGCAAACGATATGTTAACAAAAGTTTACATCTTTTTCGTAGCAAATAGAAGGAATCAGCTTGTCGCATAGAATTAAGAGCGCGTTCAGAACCGCGCAAGTGTATAGACACCTGCTGAACGACGTGAGGAAACTTTGAAAGCTCAAGCTGAGATGCAGGTTGCCTAGCAGGTCGGGGTTCTGAATGAATAATTTCCTTATATATAAATTATTTATTCTATTTGGAGGCTCAATAATGGATTTACGTTTGCGTACTTCCGCGGTTGGTATGGTCCTCGCCATGGGAATGGCTGCTCCTGCTTTTGCCGCTCCTCTTTCCTTCCCCGATGTCCCCGCCAATCACTGGGCTAAGGACGCCGTGGAGACCCTGGCTGCTAAGCACATCGTTGAAGGTTATCCCGATGGTACCTTCAAGGGTGACCGCGCAACCACTCGTTGGGAGCTCGCCATGGTCGTCGCTCGTCTGCTCAAGCAGATCGAGGATGGACAGAGCAATTTTGCTACTAAACAGGATCTCGAGGCTATCAACCGTCTGGCCAACAGCTTGAAGGATGAGCTGGAAGCCCTCGGTCAGCGCGTGACCAAACTCGAAGGCGATGTATCCAAGCTGGATCAGCGCGTGACCGAGTTAGAGCGCATCACCTTCTACGGCAGCTTAGAGGCTCGCTTAGTCTCCCAGTGCTTCACCCGCAACAGCAAGACCCCCATCACCGACAACGATTGGGATGGCAATGGTTTTGATCTGGATGGCAATGCCAACGGTTTTGACTATGATCACAACATCGGCACCTTCGCTGGCGCCAACATGACCCCCGCCGCCAACTTCGGTGTGCTGCCCGTGGCCGACTACACCCGCGGTGGTGTGGCTCTGACCAACGGCACTGGCTTCAGCATGAAGGCCCTGCTCGGCCTGCGCATTCGCGTCAGCGATGACGTCGATGCTGGTGCTGAGTTCGCCGCTTATTCCAGCGTGGGCGACACCGTTGTCGACGCTTTCTGGGGTGTTTCCGCTCCTCATAGCTGCAACCCGTTCACTGCTAACATCAGCAACCCCATTGATGGCAACAGCCCCTACACCCGCATGGTGCTGGACAACTTCTGGGTGATGCACAATCCTTCTGGTACCAAACTGACCGTCGGCGCTTACAACGAGAATCACGTTGACAACATTCTGTATGCCGGTCAGCCCAACTACGGCGCTTATGGTAACAAATACCTCGACAACTTCGGTTTCGATGTCAATGGTTCTACCAAGATCTCCGATTGGGGCGTGTTCCGTTGGGAGCTGATGGGTACCCGTTTAGCCGATGGTACTGACAACTGGGGTTGGGGTAATAATTATCAGACCAATCTGTTAGCTGCTGACCTCGGTTTGGAATTCGGTGCTGGTCAGGTGAAGGTCAACTTCCTGCGCGTCGCCAACGATAGCGAGAATAGTGAGTCCTACAATACTGGTCTTATCAATGGTATTAACATGGATACCAACATGAATCCTTTGGATACTGTTGGTATGACCCCCGATGTTGCTGGCGCGAGCTATATGAACTCCCTGCAGTGGGTCAATCCTTATCCCATGTACACCAGTGAGTACAGAAATGTTCCCGTCGGCCCCAGCGGTATCGCCGCCAGCGACGATCGCCCGATCACCAATGGTGGTAATGTTGGCGATATTGGTCTTGGAACCTTCGGCGCTCAGCAGATGGTCGGCTTCTCTGTAAAGGCTGACTACAAGTGGGATATCGGCGAGAATGGCAACACTATTTACGCTGCCGGTCAGTATGCCCGCACCCAGTATAAGGCCAACAAGAACAGCAATTATACCTCCGACGGTAATGCTTACAAGATCGAAGTTGGCACCAACCTGCTCGATGGCGATCTCGATCTGGCCATCGGTTACGTAGGTGCCGATCCTAACTACGATCCGTTCGTGAATGTCAATCCTATGTTTGCGAACAATGGCATTATGAATCGCACGGACTTCATCAACTTCAACCAGTACTCCAATATGTGGTCGCTGCACGATGTTGACGAGTTCGCTCACAACCGTAAGGGCTTCCTGTTCAACGGTCAGTGGCGTTTCGACGAGCGTCGCGGTTTAGTCTGGGCCAAGGCCAAGATCCTCTCCCAGACCAAGAAGAGCCTGTATGACACCATGCACACCTTCCAGGCTGCTGATGGTGGTTTGGACGTAGGTTCCACCATTATGGGCTTCGACCCTGGCTTCATGGATCCCGTGTTCTACGGCTATGCTTCTCCTACAGTGTATGGCACTCAGAGCGCTCAGTCCTTCGCTATGAATGCTGATGGTAGCTGGGATCTCATCGATGCTGGTATCAACAAGACCGGTCACCAGAACAACTGGGGTATCGGCGCCAGCTACAAGTGGGAGAACCCCCGCATTAAAGTCGACCTCGGCTACGAGGGCAGCAACTACAAACGCGACACCGTCGCCGGTTTGGATTGCTCCAGCCAGAACTATGTTGACCTGAGCAACAACGTGATCCACCTCGGTTTAGGCTGGGAAGCCAACGACAAGTGGACGCTCCGCGCTGGTTGCGACTGGGCCAACACCACTGGTCACTGGGATCCCGCGGGTCAGTACAATGTGTACTCTTGGGACAATGGCAACATTCATGACTTCGATAACATCAAAGTCAACCAGGTCGTTCCTTACATCGGCTTCGACTATGACATGACTGCCAACACTCAGTGGAACCTCGACCTCCGCTACTATGATACCAGAGATGGCATCGATCAGAACGTGTTCGCTGGCGCTACTACTGACACCGTGTCTGTAAACGCTCACACCTATCCTGGTTACACTGCTCACCCGTTCTCCTGGTACGGCTGGCAGGTCACCTCTCAGTTCAAGATTAAGTTCTAATCTTAGCTGACAAAAACGCTCTTAACTGAGCGGTAGAAAAAGAGCTCGCCATTGTGCGGGCTCTTTTTTGTGTTTAAAATGGACGCTAAGCGAGTTCACCAGCTGGTTGCGCCGTATAAAATAAATATATATTTAAAATAATTATGAAATTAATAGAAGGAGGCGCTAGGTTTTGGGTAGTATGCTTATGTTTGGTATTTATTGAGGAGGCCTATTTTTTTATGGCATACTTTAATCGGTATAAAGGAACTATTGGTATTCTTACCGGTGGCGGCGACGTCCCTGGGCTGAACCCTGCCATTCGCGGCGTCACTATGCGAGCTATTCGCAACGGCTACAGAGTGATTGGTCTGCGCCGCGGCTGGGCCGGTATCACCGAGCTTAATCGCAAATTCCTAAGCAGCACCGATCCCGAGTGGCTGTCTGAGCGCTCCAATTATTATATTGAGCTTAACGAAGAAATTGTTTCCCGCATGGCCCGCGAAGGCGGCACCTTTTTGCATACCTCTCGCACCAAACCCAGCAAGATGGCTGTTGATGAGATTCCGTACCACTTGCGCGATATTTATAAGGATGAAATAAAGAAGGAACATGCCCGCCGCGATGAGCTGCAGGATGCCCTTAAGTCTGGCGATGCCGAGCGCATTAAGGCTGCCGAAGCTAAACAGCCCATCAAGGTTGACCTGACCCGCCATGTCATCGAAAATTTGGAAGCCCTCGGTATCGACACGCTGATCCCCATCGGCGGCGATGACACGCTCAGCTATGGCCATCGCCTCTATAAGGAGAACGTCAATGTGGTGGCCATCCCCAAGACCATGGACAACGACGTGCCCGGCACCGATTACTGCATCGGCTTCTCCACCTGCGTATCCCGCACTATCCGCCTGGCCAACGAGCTGCGCACCGCAACCGCTTCGCACGAGCGCATCCTGGTCATGGAGGTTTTGGGACGCAATGCCGGCTTTACCGCCATGCTGCCTACTATGGCCGGCGCTGCCACGCGCTGCCTGATCCCCGAGTATCCCTTCGATATTGAGCATGTCTGCCGTCTGGCTCTCGACGACCGCAAGAAGAACCCCAGCAATTACGCCAGCATTCTGGTTTCCGAAGGCGCAATGATCAAGGGCGGAAGCATTATCGAGAGCGGTGAGGCCGACGCCTTTGGCCATCGCCGTCTGGGCGGTATCGGTGCCGAGGTCGTGCGCCAGATGAAGGCCATGATCCCCGAAATGAACAACGGCAAGAAGGTCAACTTCATCGAGCAGAAGCTGGGCTATACTACTCGATGCGGCAATCCCGACGCTATCGACTCCATCGTGCCTATGGCCTATGGCAACCTGGCCATGGAGCTGATCCTCAATAAACAGTTCGGCAAACTGGTCGTGCTCAAGGACGGCCGCTATTCTCACGTAGATCTCGATGTGCTGGTCTCTGGCGAGAAGGCGAAGAGAGTCGATGTCGACACCTTCTATGTCAAAGAGCGCCTGCGCCCCAATTACGAGCGCATTCAGGATATGCCCCTGTTCATTATGACCAATGGCGTGTTCTAGGCTTTTTGGCAGTGTAGTTTAACACGATTACGGCAGGCGCCATGATCTCATGCCGCGTTTGCCGTTTTTTTATAGAAGCAAATTGGAGACCGTTATAAATATGGCTAACGTAAATAAATATAAAGGAACTATCGGCATCCTGACCGGCGGCGGCGACGTCCCCGGCCTTAATCCCGCTATTCGCGGCGTAACAATGCGCGCCATTCGCAATGGCTACAGGGTTGTCGGTCTGCGCCGCGGCTGGGCTGGCATTACTGAGCTAGACCCAGCCTGGATAAACAGTCAGGATCCCGAAGATATAGAAAAGCGCCAGGACTGCTATATTGAGTTAAATGAGGTGATCGTGTCCCGTATGGCCCGCGAGGGCGGCACCTTTTTGCACACCTCGCGCACCCATCCCAGCAGTATGAACGCGGGGGATAGACCGAACCATCTGCGCGATGCGTACACGGATCAGATTAAGGCTGAGAAAGCGCGCCGCGATGATCTGCACAATGCTCTGCAGTCTGGCGATGCCGAACGCATAAAGGCGGCCGAGGCCGTGAAGCCCGTTACGGTAGACCTGACCCGCCATGTGATCGCCAATTTAGAGGCCTTGGATATAGATACGCTGATCCCCATCGGCGGCGATGACACGCTCAGCTATGGCCACCGTCTCTATAAGGAGAACGTCAATGTGGTTGCCATCCCCAAGACCATGGACAACGATGTGCCCGGAACCGATTATTGCATCGGCTTCTCGACCTGCGTATCGCGCACTATACGCTTGGCCAACGATCTGCGCACTTCTTCCGGTTCGCACGAGCGCATTGCCGTTATGGAGGTTCTGGGGCGCAATGCTGGCTTTACGGCCATGCTGCCCACCATGGCAGGGGCTGCCACTCGCTGTCTGATCCCCGAATATCCCTTCGATATCGAGCATATCTGCCGTTTAGCTCTGGAAGACCGCAAGAAGAATCCAAGCAACTACGCCAGTATTCTGATCTCCGAGGGCGCCATGATCAAGGGCGGCAGCACGATTGAAAGCGGAGAGGCCGATGCCTTTGGCCATCGCCGCCTGGGCGGTATCGGTGCCGAGGTCGTGCGCCAGATGGACGCCATGATTCCCGCGATGAACAACGGCCGCAAGATCAGCTTCATCGAGCAGAAGCTGGGGTACACTACCCGCTGCGGCAATCCCGACGCTATCGACTCCATAGTGCCTATGGCCTATGGCAATCTGGCCATGGAGCTGATCCTCAACAAGCAGTTTGGCAGGCTGGTTGTGCTCAGAGACGGACGCTATTCCAGTATGGATCTCAGCGTTTTGGTTTCCGGAGAAAAGGCCAAGAGAGTCGACATCGACACCTTCTACGTTAAGGAGCGCCTGCGCCCCAACTACGAGCGCATTCAGGATATGCCTCTGTTCATCATGACCAGCGGTGTGTTTTAGGCTGCAGTTATAGCTTAGCTGAGTAGGGCGGGCAGGCCGCACATATGCAGCAGAATGGGCATTATGCAGGCTGGAGTAAAATTCATAACCTTCAGCTTGGTAATGCCCAGGATGTTTAGGCTTAGGGCAAATAACAGCACCGAGCCCACGCAGCTGATGTCGGCTATTACGGCCTCGCTTAATAGCGGGGCTATCCAGGCCGCTGCTAGAGTCAGTCCGCCCTGAATAACCAATACAGAAACAGATGCTGCCAGTACTCCTATGCCTAGGCTGGAAGCGAACATAACCGAGGACACGAAGTCCAGAGCCGATTTGGCATAAAGTGTGCGCGGGTCTCCCTGCATACCGTCCTGGATGCAGCCTACGACTACCATAGCTCCTGTGCACCATAAAAGGGTAGCGGTAACGAAGCCTTCGCTAAAGCCCGCCCTGTGCTGTGCTGGGGGAGCCTCTTCTGCGCCAGTGGCAGCCTTTGCTTGGGCTGGGGCCTGGTTCTGTGCTGTTTCGCCTTCAGCGCTTTCTGTTATATTTGGTGCGGTATTCCGGCTGAATTTAGCTTTTAAATATTCGCCTAGACGGTTTAGCCAGGCATCGAGGTCGATTAGTTCTCCGATGGCTATACCCAGGACCATGGCAATAATCAGCATCAGGGGATGGGTCTTGCTGCTGAAGCCGATTATGCCTAAATAGGCGGTGCACAGGCCCAGGCCCTGCATAATGGCCGCGTTAAGCTTCTGGGGAATAAAACGCCCCAGTCCCATACCTATAAGCGATCCTATGATTACGGCCGCTGTATTCGCTAAAGTCCCCATCATGGCTGCTGCTTATCGGCTTGACGCGCCAGCTTCGCCGGGCTGGCCTTCTAGCATAAAACGTTCTTCGTCCTGGTAAAAATTGGCGTTAGACTTGGGCATGTATTTATCTGTATCGCTGGCCTCATCTGCAGCGGCGTCGGCATCCTGACTCAGCGCCTGTTCTTTGCTGCCGTTTTCGCCAGAGCTTTTTGGTTTGTCTGAGCCTTGTCCCTCGATCCTGTATTTGCCGCGTTGTCTGCCAGGGCCGCCGTTTTCACCAAGGCTCTCTGTGTGGCCAGATGACTTTCTCTCTGCCCATTCCTGGTCGCTATTTTCACTGGGGCCTTCGCTTTTGCTGTGCCCCAATTTGTCGGCTTTGTCCTGGCCGCCTTCTTCGCCCAGGCGCTGAGCTTTGCCGTCGCTTAGGCCGCCCGTTAAATTCTCATCCTTGGGGTCGGCCTGGCCTTTGCTCTCCTTCGCGTCTTCGGTGGCGGGCGAAATGGTAAACGGATCGCCGTCTGTGTCTGCGCTGGATTGATCTGACGGTGAGGCGAGCTGGGCTGGGGCTGGGGAGCTGGAATGGGCTGAAGTGCTGCTGTCTTTGAAGGAGCTTCTAGGACGTATGTTGAGAAGTATCGGGGATACCAGCCCCTTGCCAGTGGGAACGCTCTTGCCTGTTGCGGTGAATACGCTGTCGCTGAGCGCCCAAAAATCGATAAGGCGGCTGAGCTCATCGTTTAGGGTGCTGGATTTGA
>JAFSXO010000032.1 GCA_017444045.1 bacterium
AGCGCACAGGTTAGCACACGACATGCGTTAAAACACGATTTTCCCAACAGCTTTGGCCACCCCCTCTGTCGCAGTCGCGACATCTCCCCCTGCCATCCTTTAGGGGGAGTCATAATGGGGATCTATTGGCCATTGCTTAACAAAACGACACTGCCTTTAGGGGGAGTTATAATGAGGATCTATTGGTCATTGCTTAACTAAACGACATTGATGGCTATGCAACTAAACTAAAGAATAAATTTAGATAGATCGCGCCGTTCCACAACCTCTTTCAGCTGCTGCTTAACGAACTCACGATCGATAATCACACGCTTATTCTCCAGCTCAGAAGCTGCGAAGGAGACAGAATCCAAAACGCGCTCCATAATCGTATACAAACGCCGCGCCCCGATATTCTCCGTTTGCGCATTAACTTCAGCCGCCATGCGCGCCATTTCTTCTACGCCATCATCCTTGAAAACCAGCTCAATACCCTCAACCGCCAAAAGAGCGCTATACTGGCGCGTAAGCGAATTCTTAGGCTCAGTCAGGATGCGCTGCAAATCCTCTTCTTCCAGGCTGCTCAGATTAACCCGGATCGGGAAACGGCCCTGAAGCTCAGGCATAAGCTCAGACGGCTTGGCTTCATGAAAAGCTCCCGCCGCTATAAATAGAATGTGCTCGGTATGGACCGTGCCATACTTTGTGCTTACAGCAGAGCCTTCTATTATAGGCAAAATATCGCGCTGTACGCCCTCTCTGGACACATCGTGGTTGTTGTCGCTGCCATGGGAGCCTACGATCTTGTCAATTTCATCCAAAAATACTATGCCGCGGCTTTCGGCACGCTTTATAGCCTCGCGCTTGACGCGCTCAGCATCGATCATATTGTTAGCTTCTTCATTCTGAATAACTTCTAAAGCGTCGGCCACGCACATCTTGCTGACCTTTTTGCGCTTCGGCAAAAGGTCTCCCATGATCTCGCTGAAATTAATGCCCAGTTCCTCCGTACCCGAGTTAGACACTATCTGGACATCAGACGCATACGTATTCTCACTGATCTCCACATCAATGAGCACATCAGCGCATTTGCCTTCTTTCAGCGCCTTTTTCAGAGAAGTTATCAGCCTTCTATCTTTGCATTTTAAGTCTATGACGCTTTCGTCACCGCTTCCGATGTCAGCTGCTTTGATTACTCCGCAAGCGATTAGTATGCTCTTGCGCTCCTCGGCTGAAGTAGAATCGTCATTCAGCATATCGTACAGCTGGCTAGCAACGCGTTTTAAGGCCGCTCTATCGGCTTTAGCTTTCACTTTTCCCTTATGCTCTTCGGTGACCATATGCACGGCAATGTCAGCTAGATCGCGGATCATCGACTCGACATCGCGACCGACATATCCGACTTCGGTATACTTAGTTGCTTCAACCTTTATAAACGGAGCCTTAGTCAGCTTAGCCAAGCGCCTGGCAATTTCCGTTTTGCCCACGCCGGTAGGACCAATCATCATAATATTCTTAGGCGTAACCTCATTGCGCAGTTCCTCTGGCATACGCTCGCGCCGATAACGGTTGCGCAAAGCGACTGCTACCGCCCGTTTAGCTTCATTTTGGCCGATAATATAGCGATCCAGCTCCTCAACTATCTGACGAGGCAGCAATTCTTCAAAACCAAAGCTATTATCCGTTCTATTTTTTGTGCTGTTCTCTGAGTTACTCTTTGAAGCCATACCCATAAGACCTACTCCTGACTAGACCTGCCCGCGATTCAATGTCGTTTACTGAAGCAATGGCCAATGAATCGTTAAGTTAATGGCATTGGCCTATGATTAAACCTAATCCTGAGTCTCCGTCCCAAAATCTATAGTTTTTAAACTGCTTTTTTTACAGGTATAGACACCGTCTTTGGTATCAATACTGAAGCTGGTGGTCAGCAAGAAACCCTTTATAGTCCGACCATCCCGCAGTTCCACGGTATCTAAGTTCCCGTACTGTCCTACGCGCAGACTGCGAAGCTCACCAGGCGAAAAGCGATAGCTTTCACTGCCGCCCTCAAATACTATCTCTTTAGTAGATATTCTGCCGCAGATGGGCTGCTTCTCTCCCGCTACATCAAAGCGATCCAGACCCGCAGTCTCCTGAGAGGAAGCGCTCGCCTCGGCAGACTGTTTGCCGCTATCGTTATACAAATCGCGCGCTTCGGCAATGGCTTTATCCATGGCAGACGGATATGCGGCTTCATGGACAGCGCTAGGGCTCGCTTCTGACTGGCTGTCTGAATACTGAATATCTGCAGACGAATCAGGGGAAGACTGGCTATCCGAGGAGCGCGCAGCTAAAGGAGACGCCGCAGCGGCAGGGCTTGCAGGCTCAGCATAATGCTTTTTGTCGCGCAGAATTTCGCCGATTCGTCCTTCTCCGCCCATGCCAGGCACACCATAGCCAGCGCAGAAATCAATTAGATTCCGCTGAAAACGCTCGCCCGACAGCGTCTTTTCCCACAGCAGAGGCTTGAATACTACCGTGCCATAGCCGTCACGGCGCAGCGCAGCCAGCGCCGGAGAATCGGCCGCGAACTGCAGCAGGTTAACCGTTCCCTCGCTGGGCACAATTGAACCGTACACATTGCGCTCAGCATCCAAAAGAGGAAGAAAGATGGCGACAGAGGCCACGCCGGTGCCTACAGCGTGACTCTGGATGGGCATTACCGTCACCGCCATGCCATTCATTTTAGCGTTGCCTATTTCGCCCTTTTCTGGTTTGCCGCGGAACTGCTCCCCCCGCAGTTCATACATGGCCATGCCAAATTTATCGGCCAAACGCGCATCGTAAAACCATAGCGAGCCGCCCGCGCGCACCCAGTCCATCAGCTGCTTAGTATAGGCATCGTCGTAATTGCCATACGCCACCTGCCAGCAGACAATTTTGACCTTATCGTTGCTGAGCACTTCCTGAAGCTGGGACACATTGCTGTCATTCACTGTGTAACTGTCAGCGCCAGCAGAAGCGTTATACTCGTTAAGCAAACTCTCCTGAAGGTCAGCGACTGCCGGGGCCGCCGTTCCCAGCAAACAGAACGCTAAAGCTAATCCACATAAATACTTGCGCATATAACCACTCCTAGTATCGCCTAATTGCAGCTAAACAGCTCTAAAATAATCTCCAACAGAGCTACGGCATAGCCTTGAAGACCAGACTGTTTCTATTCTACGATCTATCCTATCACTTCGATAATCTTGCCTACAAAGCCCCACATATATGCCTCGTCTAAGGATACGCGAACCATATATCCAGTAAGATCGGTATTGCAGGGGAAATGCACTAGCCAGTTCTGGCGCGTGCGCCCGGTAAAGCGTCCTGGATCCTTTTTGCTTGGTCCTTCGGCTAAGACCTCTACCGTCTGATTTAGGCGCTGGCGGTGCCTGCTCTCGGATATGGCATTCTGCTTTTCTATCAGGCGGTAAAGCCTATCCATGCGCACCTCCTCGGGAACACGATTAGGCCAGATAGCTCCCGGCGTGCCGGGACGCTCTGAATAGGCGAACATAAACGCCGAATCGAACTGAGCCGCATCTACGACGCTCAGGGTGTTGGCAAACTGCTCCTCTGTTTCATCGGCATAGCCAACGATTATATCAGTCGTGATACCCAAATTGGGAATAGCCTGGCGAAGCTTGGCTACCAATTCCAGGAACTCTTCAGCTGTATAGCCGCGCTTCATCTTTTTGAGTATCTCATTATCGCCGGACTGAAGGGGCAGATGCACATGCTCGCAGACGCTGGGATTATCAGCCATAGCCTCAATCACCCGATCGGTAAAGAAGGCCGGATGAGGAGAGGTAAAGCGCAGTCTCTCAAGCCCAGGTATGTCTTTAAGCGAGGTGAGCAGAGTCGCAAAATCGACACCGCCCTCCAAATCGTGACCATAATCGTTAACATTTTGCCCCAGCAGCATTATTTCGCGCCAGCCACCCACAGCTAGGCGCTGCACCTCGGCTTTAATCCAGCTAAGCGGACGGCTTTTTAGAGGACCGCGCACATAAGGAACAATGCAGTACGTGCACCATTGATTGCAGCCCACAGAGATGGGAACCTTGGCCTGAAAGACCGACTGAGGCTGAGCCGGCAGATCCAGATGATTGCCGTGCTGCTTTGAAGCGCCCTTACTCGCTTCAGAAGCGACCTCGGAGCCGCGTATGTAGCCATCACCGTAAGCTCCGGCTTCGGTACGCTCCACTGCAACGATCTGGTGTCTCTCTTCGAGAACCTGCTGTACAAGCTCGGCGACATGGCGAACCTGATGCGTGCCGATAACGATATCGATCTGAGGGAAGCGCTGGGTCAGCTCCTCCTTATCCTTCTGAGCCAGACAGCCAGCAACAACCAGCACAAAATTCTCATTTTTCTCGCGCGATTTCTTAAAGTCACCCAAACGCCCATATACCTTTTGATCGGCATTATCGCGGATGCAGCAGGTATTAAAAATCACTACATCGGCCTGCTCTGGCTCAGCGCAGGGGAAATAACCAGCGGCCTCCATAAGCGCCGACAGTATCTCGGAATCGTACACATTCATCTGACAGCCATAGGTAAACACATAATAGGTCAGATGCTTTCCAGAAGGGTCGGGAACGCCTCCCAAGCCATTAATAGCGTTTTTTTCCCCATTATTGTGCAACCGCTGCTCTGATAACGGCTTCGTTATTCTGTTATCTGCCCCCCAGATTGATCCGCTGGCGCTGCCAATTCTGAAGCCGGAATGCGCAAAATCATTCTTATAGCTTTTGCCCTCTATCCTAATATCTTTCGACATACCCACCTCTCATGCTCTAGCTTCCTAGTGTACTGCGTTCTAATGCCCTTCAAGAAGATATTTTACAGCGCGCTGCAGCTGAATATCGCGGTCGGCTTTTCCCACCAAACGAGGCTCCATTTCCTTCACAATGTCCGGCTTCAGACCCTGGTGATTGATTTTATAGCCCGAAGGAGAGAAGAAATGGGCTACAGTCATCTTGAGCACCGAGCCGTCATCGTTGGGGAAAATCTGCTGGACAGAGCCTTTGCCAAAGCTTGTTTCGCCTATTAGCACTGCCTTCTTGTGGTCTCTCAAGGCTCCGGCCGTAATTTCAGCGGCGCTGGCAGAAAAGCGATTGATAAGAACCGCTACCGGCACCTTAACCAAAGGCTTTTTAGTCGACAGATAATTGTGGCGCTTCTCCACCCTGCCCTCGGTATAGACGACTAAGCTCCGTTCAGGCAAAAACTCGCCGGTTACGCTTATCGAGGCATCGACATAGCCGCCGCCATTGTTGCGCAAGTCTAAAACTATGCCCTTGGCACCATTCTTGACCAGCTTATCCAGCTCTTTGTGAACCTCATCGCCGGTATGGCTGCCAAACTGACGCAGGCGCACATAGCCCAAGGAATTCGGCAGCATCTTGCTGCTGACCGAAACCACATGGATCATACCTCTGGTTACGCTGACCGTAAAAGGCTGCTTAAAGCCCTCGCGCCTAATTTTAAGGGTTACTTTGGTTCCCACCTTGCCGCGGATCTTGCTGGTGGCCACATCCAGAGCCATACCCTTGGTCGCAACTCCATCAATAGCTAAAATCTGATCGCCGGTTTCCAGACCAGCCTTCTCGGCAGGACAGCCCTCTACGGGATCGGCAACGGTTAACTGATTGCCGGCCTCTTTGTCCAGCTCTATATAAATACCGATGCCGCCAAAGCCCTTGCTCTGCACCTCTTCCTGCAGCTTGCCATACTCATCAGGTGTCATCAGCACGGTGTAAGGATCGTCTAGACCGGACAGCATGCCCTGAATCGCCGAATAGTACAGAACCCGCTGATCGAAGTCCTTGCCGTACATTTCGTCGAGCTGAGCCAAAGCGCTGCGATTGGGGTCCAGGTTTTTCAGACCGTCAGCCGCGATTCCCTTGGCTTCTAGAAGAACCCCGATCTCCTTTACGACCCCGTCATACAGCTTCTCATCTGTGACAGTCTCCACATAAGAAGAACGGATGCGCATATAAATGCTTTTAAAAAGCTGGCTGTCGGGCACAAAGCCCAAGGTTTCGGGAGCCTTAAACAGCTTCTGATAGAACTCCAGATGCTCCTTATGCAGAAGCTCCTTTATCTCTTGCTCCTTTTTCTCCTTATCGCTTAAAGGCTTGGCATTGGCAGAGGCCTTGTCATTTTGGGCGGCCTGTGAAGATTTGTCGCTTGGAGCTTCTTTAGCGCTCTGCGAAGCATTAACATTTTGGGAAGCCTTCGCCGAATCGCCATCGTGCGCGTCTTCGCCCTCAGCGCTGTCGGGCATAGCGTCAAGAACCTCATTGCCTTCAGGCATAGCGTCGAGGATTCCCCCTGAAGACGCGCCGGTTTCATTAGAAGCACCATTCTCATCGGGCTGATTATCTGTCGGAGGCAACCAAGGGGAAGGCGAAGCGCTGGCTCCGCTCTCCGGAATGGCAGGAGGAGGAGTAACAACCTGCCATTTGGCATGCTGAATATATAGCAATCCACCCAGCAGGCCGAATACCGCGGCTACAACTATTACTACAACTAATATTATCTTAGTTTTTTTGTTATCCACTGTAAAACTCCTAAAGCCCAATGTCACTTACTGTATGCAGGCCAAACATATTTCTTCTGCCGTTAGCGCGATTTCTCCCCCCTGCCATTCTTTAGGGGGAGTTAGGATGATATCAGTTTAGCTAATCGTTAACTTATAAACCATCGCCTGCCAGCCTTTAGCAATTCCTATTAGTTAAGCTACGCCAGAGCCGGCATTTCCACAAAGCCGCTGCCGCAGCAGCCAGGACACACGACAAAGCCCGTGCCCTCGCACTCAGAACAGTTAATCTCCGGGGGACAGTCTTCGGAGCGGCCTTCTGCCTCGCTGGCGTTCTGGCTAGGCTTCTCCGTATCTGCCAAGCACCCATCCCGATCCAACTGACCAACTGACCGCTCACCACGGCAAGCACAGACGCGCTTGCCTGTGCCATGACAATACGAACAGCGAACTAACAGCACATTTCCTCCCCCGTTGCCAGTGTTCTCTAAGGACTGCCTATTTTGTCCCCCTAAACTATAAAACGAAGGCTTAACCAAGCCTTCGTTTTATAGCTACAGACACTTCACACGACTTAAGGAATCTTCGGATCGATTAGAGCGACCCCTTTTTCTGTAGTATAAACAACATTTATACGCTCAGTCTCGGTGTTGAAGAAGGTGTAGAAGGTATGACCCTTTTCCTCCAATACTTTAACGGCTTCGGCAACAGTCAGCGCCTCGGCGATAAAGGAAACCGTTTTTATCCCGCTGTTATCAGCCTTAGGAGCTTCTTCCGCAGGGATCTCCACCGGAACGGTAATGCGCTCACCGCTCTTAGAAACTACATCCTTTTTGCGGACAGCCATGGGCTTCTCGTTTATCTTAGCCAGCTGCTTGTTCAATTTGTCGACAGCCTCGCTAATAGAGCCATACATATCCTCGCTATCGCTCTCAGCCCGATACTCAGCACCCTTTCCGAACAGAGTCATCTGCACGATTTGTCTGCGATTATCCACAGAAAGCGTAACCTTGGCACTCGTCAAAGTATCGTAACGAGCGGTGATCTTGCTGAGCTTTTTCTCCACCTGTTCCCGCAGTGCTTTAGAGACTTCAATGTTCTTGCCACTAACCGTAATCTGCATCGGCAATCCTCCACTACAAAATGGTCATTCGATAAGTGGTAATTCTATATATGCCTCTGTTCTTCCCCCTCATTTCAGCCCAATGCTTATAAGTTAAGGAGCGAAAGCATTGACATTGCTCATTCATGCACGCTGGCGATGCGTTGTATGTTAGCGTACAAGTTAGCACAGAACACGCGTTAAACCGCGATTTCCCACCAGCTGTGGCCACCCCCTCTGTCGCAGTCGCGACATCTCCCCCTGCCATCCTTTAGGGGGAGTTAGGATGTTAACACGTTAGCTAATCGCTAACTTATAACCATTGCATTTCAGCCCAA
>JAFSXO010000033.1 GCA_017444045.1 bacterium
CAGGCCGCCTTTGACTCTAGCGGTTTGCGCTTTCTCGACAATAGGCATCTGTATATAACCCCGCAGAGGACTGTCAGCGATGAAGCTGTGCCCGGGGCTTTGTGTGTGGCCGGCGTGGGAGACTGCTGGTCGGGTATCGTGGACTTTCAGTCAGCTCTGCAGGGTGTTCCCGAGGAGCTTCCCAGGATAATGCTGTCCCATAATCCCGATGCGGCTGAAAGACCTGATGCCGGCAGGTGGCGCACTGACGTTATGCTTGCCGGCCACACCCATGGCGGACAGGTCTCACTGCCTTTGCTGGGAACAGTGCTGGTGACTACACAGTACGGCGATAAATATGTGGAAGGATGGGCGCAGGGACCGCATTTCCCTGTCTACACTAATCGCGGAATAGGCATGACGGTTTTGCCCATCCGCTGCGGAGCCAGACCGGAAATAACCGTGTTTACTTTGGAAGAGCGGAAAAATAATGTCTAAGATCGGTAAACTGCATGAGCTGGGAATTCGTATATTAGCTGGCGGGGCGCGTTTAGTCTTTGTACTGTTCGGCGGTCTGCGTGTGCGCGGACTGGAGAACATTCCCGCCGACGGGCCGGTGATTATAGCTTCAAATCACACCAGTCTGACGGACCCCGTGGGTATTTTAGCGGTCAGCCCGCGCCTGCTGCATTATATGGCCGCGGCAGAGCTGCACGAAATACCGCTGCTGGGCAGGCTGATAGAGTTTCTGCAGGCCTTCCCAGTGCGGCGCGGCCAGAACGATCTTCAGGCCATTGCCAAATGCCGCCAGCTGCTCAGGGAGGGGCAGGGCGTGGTGATGTATCCCGAAGGCCAGCTTACGCGTGACGGCTATTTAGGGGAGTTTCACGATGGGGCTGTGCTGATGGCCCTGCGCTCTAAATGTCCTGTGGTTCCGGTCGTCATGATCGGCTTTGACAGAATGCTGCCCTTGGGCGGCAAGTTTTTGCGTTTTGCTTACAAGGAAATACGCTTTGGGAAGCCCCTAAGCTTTGATGATTTAGATGATATGAAAAGCGTAAAGCAGCGGGCTGTCTATGCTTCCGCCAGACTGCGCCAGGCGATGGTGGCTTTGGGCGCTAAAGAGAAGCCGATTCCTGAAGAGCCTCGTTAATGCTCCAGGGCAGAGGACGGCGCTGCCAGACTAGATCGCAGACTGGAGAGGTAAACTGCCGGGGAAAATCGCTGAGTGTGGCGCTTTCGGTATCGTACAGCTTAAGCGTCTGCGTTTTTTTGTGCGCGAAGCTGTATAGGATATATTTGCCGTCTGGAGACCAGGCGGGATTATGGGCGTTTACGCAAAGCTGGCGCATAGTCTTGTTGGCATCCTTGTCCGCGCTGTTGGTCGCTATGAAGGATGTCCGCTGATCTAGGCATTCAAATGCCACCTGCTGGCTGTTGCGGTTCCAGCTGGGCCGGGTGCAGGGACGGTGTCCCTTAGTCAGCTGATGGCGCTTTTTTATTAAAGAATCGGTCTTCCAGGCGTTGCTCCATGCTTCTGGGCGGGCTAGATAGGCCGTGTCGAAGGTCAGCTCGAAGATGTTGGCTGTGCCGTTCATCCAGCTGGTGTAAGCGACTTTGTTCCCATCGGGCGATATGGCGGGATAGCGGTTTATGCACTGGTTGAAGGTGAGACGCTGTATCTGGGCGGAAGCTACGTCTATGACAGCCAGTTCGCTTTGGCCCCAAGTGTCGGTTTCAAAGACGATCTTCGAACCGTCGGGGAACCATACGGGGTGGCGCGCGTCGGTACGACCGCCTGCCAGATGCCTGACCTCGTTTGTGTTAAGGTTGGCAGTGTAAACATGCCAGTTATTGCCGATTAAGGCGCTGAATGCCAGGGTATTGTTGGCTGCGCATAGATTGGGCTCGCGGCAGTCGACGGGTATGTCGACTAGCAGCTTGGCTTCCTTTCCGTCAGGGCGCATACTGTAAATGGCATAGCGCTGTATTTTGCTGGCTTTGGCGAATAGGATAGTCTCCGACAGAGGCCCAGCTGGCACTGGTTTGCCTGTCAGCAGCACCGTGGCCGTTATGGTAAGACTCAGCGCGGGGAATAGGCTGAGCTTTAGCGCTTTACGCCATCTGGAGTAACAGTTCATGGCCTTAAAAATACTGTTCGCGCCTTAAGAATCCTGGAATATGTGAGCATTGCTGATCTTCTGCACACCGCGATGTATGTGGTATATGCAGGCGTTGTGCTTGACACTGCTATATTTGTTCGCTATGATTAACAGCAATGCCATTTAGTTAAGGATTCGTGGCATTGGTTGTGCTAATTCATGTACGTTGGCGCTGCGTTGTCCGTTAGCGTACAGTAAAGAGTAATAAAATGCAGTTAAAGGTCTATAGCCGAGCTGAACACCCCATTTCCCGCAAAAACATTGATCCTGATGCATTAAGAGTTCTGTATCGTTTATATCGCGCCGGGCATACAGCGTATTTAGTCGGAGGAGGCGTGCGCGATATGCTCCTGGGAAGAGTACCCAAGGATTTTGACGTGGCCACCTCTGCTCGGCCTTCCCAAATTAAAAAGCTATTTAGTCGCAGCTGCCATCTGGTGGGCAGGCGCTTTCGCTTGGCTCATGTACGCTTTGGCCGCGACAAAATAATTGAGGTCTCAACATTCAGAAAAGAGCCCGAGATAGGCCTCGGCGATGCGGATAACGACAGCGGCGCTTTAGACGATGGGTATATCATGTCTGACAACACGTTTGGCACCCCTGAGCAGGATGCCTTAAGGCGTGATTTTACCATCAACAGTATGTTTTATAATATTGGCGATTATTCATTGCAGGACTATTGCGGGGGACTGCGCGACC
>JAFSXO010000349.1 GCA_017444045.1 bacterium
TGCTCGGATCGCAAGGTATATGCTGAAGTATATATCGATGTGATTATGCCCGACAGGCTGAAGATTGTTGTCGAGGGGCAGAACGGCATTGTCCGCCGCAGGGGGGCGCGCAAAAAAGCTGCAGAGGGTGAGCCGCTGCGCCTCAATATCGGCGATACCCGGCAGTTCTCGGTTGTAGCGGTATATGGTGACAGAGAGATCTCTCTTAGCCCCAATGCTTACACCCTGAGCACTCTGGGAGCCGGTGTGCGGGTCTGGAGTGGGCGCAACCGCGTGAGCAGCTTGGACTATGAAAAGCAGCAGGTAGCGTGGGCCGACGAAAGCGCCGATGAGCTGGAGGAGAGCAACTATGTGCTCACGAGAGGCGTGGCGGGCAGAGGGGGCCGCTTTGAGGCAGTAAAGCGCACCCGTGAGAATAAGACGGTGGAGGTTACCGCCCGTTTGGCCATTAAGCCCTCAATCAAGGGCACTATCAATATAGTGGTTGGTTCGGAGAGCGCCGATAAATAAAGCGCTCGCTGTTGCGAGGTCCTTTGCTTAAGGATGCGTTGGCTGCTAAGTAATGGAGACTGAACTATGAACAATAATTGCTCTTCTCACAGCTGTGAGGCTCATGAGCATCACAGCCATGAGGAACAAAGGGTATTTAAGGCGCTTTATCTTTTGCCGTATGGGCATCATCCCGCTTCTGACGGAAAGTCCATATTGGATGGCCAGGGGCAAGCTGTGGCCGATCCCGCTTCGGTCTGCCCCGATATGGCTATTGGCATCTGCGCTCTGCAGCCGCTGGAGATGATTGCTCAGTTTAGCGATGGCACTTTCGGCTATGCTCATGCGCACGAGGTGCAGATCGACAGCGCGGACTATCAGAGCGTTGAGTTCCACTTCGATCCCGACTGCGAATGGAGCGGCGTTGAGGGTCGCCGGATTACCGAGCGTCCGGTAACGGTCACGGCGGCCTGGGCTGGCGATGCCAGCATAAAGGCCAGCGCCGCCATAACTGTAGTGCCGATAAAAGCGCTGGTATGGATGCCCGACAGCTATGCCATAAGCGCCGACGGAAGCTGCTTTATAGATAGCCGGGGCCAAAAAACCGAGGTCCTGCCCGATCGCGGTACGCTAAAAAAAGGCGAAAAGCTGGCGCTTCTGGCCGTGGGCAAATACGGCGATGGGCGGTACCAGGTTATGAGCCGCAGCGAGCTGGAGTTTGCCTGTGTCGATGATTGGGTTAGCGTGGATTACTGCGCAGACGATGACCTGTACATAGTCAAGGCCCTGGCCGCCAGCTCAGAGCCTGCGGAAATTATGCTTACGGCCATGGCTTCCGAGGATTTGCTGAGTTCCTATTTTGTCAGCGTCGTATAAATAATAAAGGCAGATCGCCCAAGCTGTGGGAGATCTGCCGGGGGATAGCCGGCTCAGTGCGCGTTAGGGTTCCGTGGTTATGCGCGGCCGAGCCGGTTTAGGAGGAGAGAGTTTTGCTGCCAGGGCCGTTATCCGGCACCGCTGAGGTGCGGAGCGGCTCTTTTAGCGGCGGCGGTTTTTGTGATCGCTGTGTTTGGTTTGATGTGAGCCTCTGCCGCGATCATAACCGCTGTAGTCGTGTCTGTCGCCGTGCATTCTGGGGTTGGGGTGGTGTTCGGAATGGTGGGCGACAGCGTGATGCGGGCGGTGGTGGGGTCCAGGCCCGTATTGGGGGGTATTATCGTGAACGACGATCGTCTGAGTGCGAGGAGGTGGGGGAGGTGCCTGCTCGACGATTACCGTTTCGCGATGGTGGTGATCGTTGTTGGCGATTATAGCCGCACCGATAACTGCAGCTCCCATGATGCCGGCTAGGATGGCGTCGTCGGTATCCATGGCTAACTCACATTCGGGTAGGTCTGATTTCGCCTGTATTGTGGTTTCGGTTGGGGTTGCTTCGGAGCAAAGAACTGCTGGGTTTACAGTACTTACGCTCTGGTCTGAGATTACGCTTGCCTCGAGGGGCAGGCTAAGCAATGCTACACTAATTGCGCCGATGATGTATGATGTATATTTTTTCATGATGGCTGGCCTCCTAATTCGAGGTTATCTTTTTCCTTTGATGGCTGTATTATGAACTATAAAGGTTAAATGAGTATATATATTGACTGAACGTTTAGTTAAGTTGTGGGAAGAATCGCCCTGTTTGGGCGGAATTTTTGTTGCATTTACGTTAAAGCGTTAACATGAATGTAAATTTAGTGCCCGGAATGCTAGAAACTTGTCGGTTTCTAGCGTTTGTTTATGGAGCCCCCATGGCGCTCTCGTGCCCGCGATAGCGATGATTAACTGAATAGTTAGTTAGCGTGTTTTTGCTTTCTGAAGATAAGCTGAAGGATGCTGAACGCTATGCTATGCCTGCTTTTGCGAATTGAAATCACATTGGTCTGTGATGCAATGCCATTAACTCAAGCCTATGTAGGTACGCTCGATGGCTGTTGTTCGCAGATTACAGCGCGTAACCAGTTCCGCGCAAGGCACATCTGAGCGAAGCGAAGCAGTGCCGGCGCGGAAGCTGGTGCAGCGCGAATATGTTTGCAAAACACACTAAACGGCATTGGTCTTTGATGCAAGCGCAATTAATTGAGGTCACGATAGGATCACAGGCTTTGCTGTCAAAGAGATTAAAAATATGTCCTTTTAGTGTGAGCAATACATTTTAAAGGCACCATAATCGCGGAAATCGTTATCTAATTCGTCTCATTGCTTTCGCAATTGCCATGAGCGAATTAAA
>JAFSXO010000350.1 GCA_017444045.1 bacterium
CATTGAATTTAGACGCCGCAATATGCTGCACGTAGGCGATACAACCGTCAATGGACAGTATCTCGATGAGTCCGTCGGACTGGAGCAGATACTAGACAAGGTTGAGGCGGAGATCGAATACGACAAATGGAAGGATCGGCCGAGGGAGACCGGACGCTACCGCAGCGGGGTGGGCATATCGCTGGCATATTACGGCGTCAGCCTAGGCGCAAACGGCGGCGCGCTGAATAACGGCTCCTGCAATGTAGTCATCGGTGCAGACTCATCTGTAGTCATCGGTGTCGGTACAGTTGAAATGGGGCAGGGCATGATAACCGTACTCAGCCAGATCGCCGCGGAGACGCTGCGATGCCCGCTGAAGAAAGTTAATTTCATCAATGCCGAAACGGGTATGGTTCCGGAAGGCGGACCGACTGTAGCCAGCCGCACCACCATGATCACCGGCAGGGCCTTGGTAGAAGCCTGCACCAATCTGCGCCGCCGCCTCGACGAGTTCCAGGGCGACCGCGATTTGGAATGGACCGAGCTTATTCACGAGTGCTGGGTAGCAGGCGTAAGGCTCTCAGAAGCCGGATGGGTGGTGGCGCCCAAGTGCCGCTTCGATGCCAGCACCGGCAAGGGCAACTCCTACCCAGTTTACACCTGGTGCGCCAACGCCGCCAAGGTTACTGTGGATACCTACACCGGCGAGATACATCTGGACAAGTTCATCAGCGGCAACGAGGTCGGCAAGGTCATCAATCCCACCCTCTGCGAGGGCCAGGCCCAGGGAGGCGCATTGCAGGGCATTGGCTACACGCTGTATGAGGATATGAAAATCCGCGACGGCAGACTGCTCAACAACAATCTGTCTACGTATATCATTCCGACCGCGATGGACGTACCCGACATCGTGCCGGTGTTTGCCGAAGAGCCGTATTCTTGGGGCCCCTACGGGGCTAAAGGCTTTGGAGAGACGCCGATGGTGCCGGCAGCTCCTGCTATATCCCAGGCGATTTTCAATGCCACCGGAATTCGCTTCAAGGAGCTTCCCATTACCCCAGAAAAGATGTGGAAGGCTCTAAATTCAGGAGAAGCCCATGAATAAAACATTTAAATTGCAGTTTACCCTCAACGGCAGGCCTACTGAAGCCATGATCAACCCCAGTGCCCGTCTGCTGGATGTGCTTCGCGAGGATTTCGGCCTGACTGGCACCAAAGAAGGCTGCGGCAAGGGCGAATGCGGAGCCTGTACGATTTTCATGGACGGCAAGGCCGTTGATTCCTGCTTGGTCATGGCTATTCAAGCTCAGGGCCACAGTATCATTACGATCGAAGGCATGGCCAAGGAAGGCCGGCTGGACAAGGTACAGGAGATGCTGCTTCAGGAGGGCAGCGTCCAGTGCGGATACTGCATTCCCGGCATGGTCATGTCGGCGCGCGCCCTCCTAAACCGCAATTCCAATCCCACCCTAGACGAAGTGAAATACGCCATGAGCGGCAACCTGTGCCGCTGTACTGGCTATCACAAGATATTCAAGGCTGTCCTGCGGGCGGCACAGATCGAACGGGAGGCCAAGAGCAAGATATGAGTATCAGTATTCAGCGCTGCACCTCTCTGCCGGAGCTGTTCCAGGCCATTGAGGGCATCAAGCCGCCCATTATGTACCTTGCAGGGGGCACCGACCTTATGGTGCTGCTCAAAGCGAATCTTATACCAGATTCTGCATGGTTTGACATTTCTGATATTCCCGATATCAAAGGCATAACCGTCAAAGACGATATGCTGGTTATCGGGGCCGCAACCCCGTTTGATGAGATATACCCTGACGCTAACGTCCTAAAATGGGCGAAAGCCCTGTCTGAAGCGGCCTCCAACGTAGGCGGCCCGCAGATCCGGGCCAGGGGAACAATTGGCGGCAATATAGCCAACGGCTCGCCGGCCGCCGATACTCTGCCCGCCTTGGCCAGCCTAGGGGCGCAGGTTAACCTGCTGTCCGCCCGCGGAGAGCGCAGCGTGCCCATCGAAGGCTATGCCTTAGGAAACCGCCGCACTGTGCGCGAGGCAGACGAAATAATATCCAGCGTATCTATTCCCATCAGAGCAGGAATAAAAGGCGCCTGGAAAGCGCTGGGAGCCCGTAAGGCCCTGGCAATCAGCAAGATTTCTTTGGCCGTAAGCGCTGTGCTAGAGCAGGGAAGCTTCAGCTATCTGCGCATCGGTCTGGGTTCAGTAGCCGCGACGGTAAGGCGCGCTCCGCAGGCGGAAGAGGTTCTGCTGAACGGAGGATGGAATCGCGAAACGCTTGAAGAAGCCTGCCGCATAATCCAGACCGAGATCAGCCCCATCGACGATATCCGCTCTACGGCGGAATATCGCAAGGCCATGAGCGGCGTGCTGCTCCATGATGCGCTGATTTCTGCCTTCGGAGAAGCTCCCACGCGCTGACAAAAACACCTTCACTGCTGCTAAAGGAGACCCATCATTATGGTAAAAAAACTGTCCGGTCTGTGCCTGATAGGCTTGGCTATACTTTTGCTAAGCTCTGCAGCCTTAGCAGATTTGCCTACAGTAACTCTGCCAGATTTTTTTCCGCCGCCAGTAGGGCTGCCTCAGCCTTATAACACCGCACCTTATCAGCAGCAGGACAACACTGTCTATCAGCAGCAACAGATAAACACCGTCAACGCCGCCAGCGAAGGCCAGCTAACTGGAATCGTAGTCGACAACAAGGGCCGGCCTCTGGGCGGAGCGGAGGTCTTTTTGGATTGCGGCCTGCGCACATATTCCGCGCTAGACGGCAGCTTTACATTTCCCAGCGTGCCCGTCGGCACTCAAATAGTGCATATTCAGAAGAACGGCTATAAATTAGCGAAGGGCAGTGTATCTATTGTCCCCGGAAGCTCGCGTTCACTCAAGGTTTCGCTGTCAAAGCTGTCCGAAGCCTCCGGCGCCAAGAACGGCAAGGGCTCCGAGCAGGCCGCGCCGCTGCGCCGCGGTACTTTTGAGGTATCCGGACAGGCCATGCGCGTTGGGCCGAGGGAACGCCGGGCCTGGGTATACAAGATCGAGGTTACCGACTTAACCGACAGCAAAACCTGGGAGAATACCTGGTGGGACGATGTTGGCCAAAGCTATTACACGCTGACCTGCGACGATGCCATCATCGGCCACCGCTTCCGCATCAAAATCACCTGGCGCAACCACGGACGCTACAAGAAAGAGTATTCCAACGACTGGGATGTTGAGTTCACCCGCAATGGCCAGACCTTTACTTACGATCATCCCATGAACTGATCAATGGTTATAAATAAGCATTGCATGGACTGATAGGAGTACTCAGGAGCAATGGTTATAAGTTAGCGATTAGCTAACGTGTTAACATTCTAACTCCCCCTAAAGGATGGCAGGGGGAGATGTCGAGACTGCGACAGAGGGGGTGGCCACAGCTGGCGGGAAAATCGAGGTTTCACGCATGTTGAGCGCTAACTTGTACGCTAACATACAACGCAGCGCCAACGTGCATGAATAAGCAATGTCAATGCTTTCGCTCCTTAACTTATAAGCATTGCATGGACTGATAGGCAGCACTCAAGAAGCGCAGTTATCCGCATCCAAAAGATAGGCCAGAGCGCTGCGATAAAAGCTTATTTCAGCGCCAGCGCGCAGCTCGCTATTGGCTTTAAGCAGAGCCTGGGCCAAATCTCTTTGGCTTATGACCGGCTGCTTGGGCAGATAGCGCACTGAATTGACAAAATCAGCGCTGACCCGCTGGCAAACGCGCTCCATAGCCGCTGCCGGCGCCAGCTCCGGATGGCTGGCCAGCTCGCATACGTACATATCGCGCAGAGCCGCATAAAGCCCATGGCTAAAGCGCCGCCCCGCTTCATGTGGCTCCTCAAAATCCACTTCGGCCAGCGGCGCGGGTGCTGACGAGATATCGCGCAGCCCTGGCCTGGCGGCGTTTTCCCCGGCCAACTTTTTCTGGGCGCCTTCGCCAATAACCGAGGCGGGCGTCGATATTTCGCCGCGATCCCAGGAGCGGCGCACGCATTCGCGTACCTGCGCGCTCTGAAGCGAGGCCAGCATAGCGGTCACATCGGCAAAGGCTTCGTGGGCGCTGGCCACAAAAGAATTGCCCGTGCAGTAATGATAGTAGCTGTCCAGTATGGCGTGGCCCTGCTCGTGGGCAATAATATCAGGATCCGCCGATGTCTCAGCGCTGTCGGTATAAATAGCCCTCGCCGGCTTAGCCGCGTAAAAAGGGCCGCAGCTGCTGGCCTTGGGATGGCCCAGCTCCAGCATAAGCGTTTCGCTGCCAGGTCGCCTATAAACAGGGCTGCCATTCCAGCAGCTGTCAAACATGGCATTGACGCGGCAGGCGGTGGCGGCAGCCTGCACATCACCGCTCAGGCAGTGGGCACTGGACTCTGCGCCATGTGAGCCAGCGCCGAGTTTGGCTTTTCCATGTTTTTCATCAGCCGCCTGGCTAAGCATGTTAGCGCCCAGCTCCATAGACGAATGCACCCGCACCGCCAGACGCCAGCTCTGCGCTTCAGCAGCCTGCCTGTCTAGCTCGTCCGCCCGTGCTGCAGAGCAGCCGGACTGCGGAGCGGTATGGCCGCCATAAGCTTCGGGAGAGTGCGGCGCATACAGCGCCGTACCGGACGACAGCCAGACGGTATCGTACACCTCGGCCTGCTCGCAGCCTATTTCGGGGACTAGCTGCGCTTTATAGTCTACCAACAGCGCTGGCGGCGGCAGAACGCTGCCTGCTGCTCTTGTGGCCTCAAAGGGCGCAGAACTAACATCGGTCATGGCAGTATGGTATAGGAGCTGTGCAAAAGCCGCCATTGACAGAATAAAGAATTATTGCGGCAGATTGTTAACGGCGCATATATACCAAGCCATGCGCAGCACACTCCGCTGTTCGCTCCAGGTCGATTCACAGGGAAAGATTCAATTTTGGACTGTGACCGTTTTTTATATTCACAGTTATGGTTACCGTTAGCAGCCCACAGCGCAAAAACGTTCTCATCACCAGGCTAACAACAGCGATCACCGCACAATACACCCCTTGCGCAGGGAAGTAGGGCAGGCAGTCACAGAAAAGCCGTGCACAGCTCTTGATTTTTATTGCATTTAATGCTAGAATACATGCCGTCGAACGAAAGTTCGTATTACGTTCCAACTTAGCTCAGCGGTAGAGCAATCGGCTGTTAACCGATC
>JAFSXO010000351.1 GCA_017444045.1 bacterium
CAGCAGGCTCACTCTTCTTTACGTTTATATCAGCAGACTCACTCACAGTGCGCTTTATACTACGCTTTCGCTTCTATTACCTGCGCAGAACCAAAGAGCCGTGCGGCAGGCAAAAAAAAACAGCCTTTTCGGCTGCTTCTGGTGCCCAGAACCGGGGTCGAACCGGAACTCCCTCGCGGGAACGGGTGTTTGAGACCCGCGCGTCTACCAATTCCGCCATCTGGGCACACACGCGTATTATAATACACTATTTCATAGCTATTGTCAACCAGGAATAATTATCCTCCAAATACAATTAATCCGCCAACATGCACATCAACGGAAGCGAAATGGCCGAAAAGCGCAACTGGATCCGCTATACTGTAATTCTGCTATTGCTGATACTCCCTATAATGGAGATCTATCTGCAGCTGCGCGAGAATGGCCTTCCCAAGTACAAGCCCTTCGTGCCCGACTTAGGCTGGCAGAACATACCGGGTACTATATGCAGCGATGAAGACATAGGCATACTGGAGATGACCTGGGAAAACCGACAGCGCGCCAGCCGTTTCCCGCAGAACAAAAAATCCCCTATGCGCGTTGCCTGCATCGGCTGCTCTTATACCAAGGGCCGAGGAGTGCGCGACGAGGAAACCTTTGTCTGGAAGCTGAACCAGCGCTTCCCCCAGGCTACCTTTGACAACTTAGGGGTAACTGGCTACGGTCCCTATCAGTGCATGATGCTTCTGGAAGACATACTGAAAAAGCAGAAGTATGATTTAGTGCTGTACTTTTCCATAGACGACCACATAAACCGCTTCGTAAGGCCAGAGCCAATATGGATAACCGAGTTTTCCTGCGACTGCCTATCTATAATGCCATGGGTCGAGCTGGGGCCCGATGGAAGCAATATTTATCATCCCGCCACAAGCTGGGCCTGGCCCGGATCCCGTACCTGGCTAAGCATTAACTTCCTCAACAGAATAGCAGTCTACTTAAACAAGCTTCTCCATCAGGCTCCCCCGCCGCGGGGAATCGTGCGCATAAATATATATTATAACATACTGCTGCGCATGCAGCAGATCTGCCAGCAGCATCACACCGACTTCAAGGTAATTGCCTTAGAAAACAATTACAGCATTCTCCCGCCCTTCCCGTCCGAAATAAACAATTTCAGCGTCATATATCCGCTGTCGCCGATACATCTCGGACCTGAATACCGCGTAAACAACAAACCAGAGAATCACCCTAACCGCATAATTCATAATTATTGGGCCAGCGCGATAGCGAAGGAGCTGGCCAAAACGCCGCAATTTGCCAAATACGAAGCGAATTGCCAGCGAACTCCGTAAAAAAGAAAAGGGATCGCCTTCTTTCCCTCCAAATGAGCGCTATACAATGCTTATATATTTAGGAGCAAAAGCATTGTCATTGCTCATTCATGCACGTTGGCGCTGCGTTGTATGTTGGCGTACAAGTTAGCGCATAACATGCGTTAGACCTTGGTTTTCCCACCAACTGTGGCCACCCCCTCTGTCGCTGACGCGACTTCTCCCCCTGCCATCCGTTAGGGGGAGTTAGGATGTTAACATGTTAGCTAATCGCTAGCTTATAACCATCGGAGCGCTATATGCCCACAAAATTTCCTCTGCCCGGCTTTATAGAGCGCTGGCATCGTCTGCGCAATAAGGAGCATGTTCCCGAGAACTCGCTCACCTTCCGCATCCTGAGCGCGCTCGCGGTAATCACCGCGGTTATAGCGGTGCTGCATCAGCTGGAATGGCCAGATTACGGAAATGCTGTCCTGGTATTCATCCTCGTCGGCAATTTCTTTTCCTACAGAATGCGCCACAAAAGGAACTGGCCGGCAAAAATTATTATCTCGCTCTTCATGCTCTATGTGCTGTACTCTTTCTTCCGCGAGCTGACAGTTGAAACCGACACGCGCATACCTCTAGCCAAGCTTCTTATAATGCTGTATACGGGCCACAGCTTTGACGTGCCCAGGCGCAAGGATCTCGATTACTCTCTGACAGTAGGGATAATTCTAATATCCGTAGGAGCCGTGCTCACGACTTCGATGACCTACGGCCTATACTTAATGGCCTTTGCGGCCTTTGCCTATACCGCCTGCTATTACAGCTACCGCTCAGAGCGCTACCAGTACGACGAGCCTGTAGCCCTGCGCTACAGCAGTCAGGCTCCTTCAGCGTGGCCAGCTCTGTCTTCGTTGCTGCTCATTACCCTAACCGAGGCCATAGCTTTAACCCTTTTGGTGTTCGCCTGCATTCCCCGCTACGAAAGCCTGCGCCTGCAGAGCATACCATCAACCTGGAAAAAGCACTTAATTTTCAATAGCGTAAGCAAGGGAAAGATAATTCTTCCCAATGAGCAGAACGGCTTATCACTCCCCAATAGCGACGCTCTGCCGAACAGCGATGATTTTAATTCCTTCAGATCCATAGCTGATTTAGATCTGCGCGGCTCGCTTTCCGATGAAACCGTTATGCTGCTGCGCACCAGCTCCTGGTGCTACATGCGCGGCGTGGCCTTTACCGATTATGACGGCCACCATTGGATGATAGAAGACGACGACCTTAACACCATACACAACGAAGAGTCACCGCTGCCAATTCCCCAGCCGTTCGGCAGCGATTACAGCAGCCAGCCAACTATCCAGATCGTCCAGACCGAACGCGATATGCCCAACCTAGTTTTTTCAGCCTCTAACCCATCCAGTCTGTACATAGTGCCAAACACCGTATACCAGGACATAGCGCAGAATCTGCGCCTGCCCTTTCTCCTGGAAAAGGGTACGGTTTACTCGGTAATGAGTCACAACACCATAAAAAACCGATCCTTCCAACGTTTCATCGGCATGTGGGCACGCTATAATAGCGACGATGTGCGCTACATCAATAAGCTGCAAAACTCTTCGGTCTTCAGAAACAAAAGGATGTCTCTGCACAGGCGCATAGAGCCATTCCTAACTCTGCCGGACACTATAACCCAGCGTACCCGAGATCTCGCCGAGAACATCACCTCAACCGCCAAAAACGATTTTCAGAAAGCCTTCCTGCTCGCCGATTATCTGCGCAATAATTATACCTACCAAACCCCGCCTCCGCCCTATCCGCACGACCAGGATGTATGCGACTATTTCCTATTCAATGCCAAGGTAGGGCACTGCGAGCAGTTCGCCACAGCGATGACCGTTATGGCGCGCACCCTGGGAATCCCAGCCCGCTACGTTACCGGCTATGTGCCCACGCGCTACAATCCGTTTACCGGATACTACGAGATACACGCCAACGACGCCCACGCCTGGACCGAGATATGCCTGCCCCCAGTAGGCTGGATAGAATTTGAGCCTACCCCAGACAAGGGCGACAGCCCCATGCTGAGGACAGAGGTCGAGTCGACAAACATATTTAAATCGCTGAGCAAATATTTATCTGCCCTGTTCTCCGCAGAGCAGCTTGCCCAGCTGCGCAGCGCGGTAAACAGCGTGATGACGCTAATGGCTCGATTTGGCAGATACATCCTGGCCACAGTGCTGCTGGCCTTATTGGCCGTAAGCATCAAACCGCTATACACGCTGTCCCGTCGCCTGCTCAGCCGAGCCGAGCGCTCCAGCCAGTGGGATGTATGGTCGCGGAGCATCCAGCTGATAGACAGATTCGCCCTGCAGCTGCTGCCAGAGGGTACGTTTACGCCAGAATACAAAGTCCTATCGCAATACCGCGATATCGTTATTGCCCTGCAGAGACACGGCTATATCCGCCCGCTGCCGCAAACGCCCCGCTCCTTCATGAGCAAATGCGCAGACGAACTGGAGATCCCAGAGCTGCGCAGCATTAACGCTATTTGGGAGCGGATTTATTACGGAGGAGAAAGCCTGGACAGCGATAATGAGCTGTGGACTGAGCTAACAGGCACAGCTATAGACAAAATCAAGTCATCAGCGGCAAGGCCCAACAATAATGAAAAACCATAACACCATGCCAAATAACGACAGCGAACCCATAGCCAACGATACCGCCTCTATGCCGCAAGCCGCAGACGCAGCTGAGCCCAGCGGACTGCCTTCGTTCAGCTGCCACGAATTATGGAAGGTTATGCTGCTTTTTATCGCTATTCTGGCGCTCTTCTTTAGCCCAGCGGCATTTCAGGGCAAAATGATCTACAGCGGCGACCTCAACGGCTCCGACCTGCTGGACATGAACGTTCCCCGCCGAGTATTGGCCGCCAACGCCGTGCGCGACGGCGAGCTCCCCCTATGGGAGCCCAGGCTAAGCGACGGAATGTGCCTGTTTGCCGAAGGCCAGGCGGGAACCTTTTACCCAACCACGCTGCCTTTATATCTAGTATTTTCCCCGACACACGCTACCACCCTAAGCATTCTGTCAACCCTGCTGGTGGCTATGCTGGGGTGCTACGCCTGGAGCCGCCTGTACGGCATACAGCCGCTGCCCTCGCTAATCGGCGCCGTAGCCTTCGGACTGGGAGGGGCCTTTATTTTCAGGCTAAAATTCCTGAATATGATCCAGGTTATCGCCTGGATGCCCTGGAGCTTTTGGGCTCTAAGGGCTTATAAGCTTTCCGCGAAGCGCGTGTATTTGCTGGCATTGCTGGCGGTATGGACCTTTCAGATACTGGCCGGGCATCCGCACGTATGCTATATCTGCTGGCTGGCCAGCTATATGTACGGCCTGGCCTTGGCCTGGGAATTCCGCCACCAGCCAAATGGACAGCCCTGGTACCGCTTTCTCGCGGTCATGCTGGCGACAACGGCGGCCACAGTGCTCCTCTGCTCAGTACAGCTTCTGCCCACCTGGGAGCTAACCCAGAATTCCCTGCGCGGACAGGCCATCGAGTGGAACGATCTCTACGCCTACCCGCTGAAGGTTAAGCACTTGGCCAGATTTGTCGCGCCCTACTGCCTGGGCAATCCCGCCATAGGCACCCATGCCACCGACCTAAAACAAGAGGGCTTTTTCTGGGAAAGCTTGCCGTATTTTGGGATCATTCCCCTGCTCCTAGCCTTATTGGCGGTTTTCGCCAAGCGCCCCAACAAAGCCGCCATCATAGCTCTGGGCCTGCTCACCCTGCTATGCCTGCTGGCTGCCTTTGGCCCCCAGGGCGGGGTGTACTGGCTGTTCTGGAAATTCTGCCCGGCCTTTAACCTATTCCGCTTTCCGGCGCGTATGCTGATCCCCACCCTATGCTTCAGCAGTCTCCTGGCGGCCTGGGGAGCGCAGTCGCTTTACGAATGGCTAGGCGGACGCTACAGCAGAAAGGTGGCCGCGACAGCTTTGGCCGCCCTTATCGCGGCTACCGGACTGGAGCTGTACCACACCAGCAGCCAGTATCAGGAATACCTTCCCGGCTCCTGGGAGCAGCCTCCGGCCTCTATAAAGCTGCTCGGCAAGGCCCAGCGAGTGTATTCCCCCCTGTATATTTTCACCTGGGACAGACTGCTTAACGAGCAGGGCTGGCTGGGCAAGCACCGCGAGATTGTGCACCATCTCGCTTCCCTAACCCCCGACTCCGCGACGATCTGGGGCATACAGTGTCCGTCCGACAGCATTCTCTTCGACGGAGGCATTACGCTGTCGCTGTATATGGATGTACAGGGCTGGCAGTACAGCAGCATTTTCAGCTCTCTTGCCCCCGACAAATCCAGCTTTGACATTATGCCCGACGCAGCCGCGTGGCTGCGCCTGCAGGGCATATCGCATGTGCTGAGCTTTATGCCTCTGCGCAACGTCGCCAGCAATCCCAGCATTGCCGGCGCTACCGTATACAGCGCCCAAGACAGCGAAGGCGGGCTGCCGCCGCTCTACATCTACGCTATACGGGAGCCGCTGCCCAAGGCCAGGCTGGTAGCTCCGGATCTCACCAAGGAGCTGCCTGCCTTCGCCCAGTTCATACGCGACAATTACCCGACCTATCAGGACGGCTCCCTATACGAGCCGTCTATAGGTGACAATCCCTCAGTCGGCAAGGCAACGGTCAGCCGCGAAGGACACTGCTTTATCACCATCGACACCGAATGCGAGCGCGACAGCTTCCTGATCGTCAGCAACACCTACCATCAGTATTGGCAGGCCAGCATCGACGGATCCGCTGCCCAGCCGGTCGAACGCGTCAACTACGCCTTTCAGGGAGTGCCCCTGCCAGCAGGACGCCATCAGGTAACCCTGCGCTTCAGCTCGCCGGCCTTCAGCCTGGGCTGGAAAATCAGCGCGGGCATGCTGATCCTGCTGATAGTCTGCGGCGCGGTAGGCCTATTCAGAAGCGGGACAGCGCGACAGGAGCAGCACGGCGCAGCGCTAGCCTAGCCAATGCTGTTAAGCAGCGCTGAGCTGGCACATCTGCCCTGCACCAGCCTAACAAAATAGCCTAGGCGCTAGGAGCGGCATCTATGATCCCGAATATGGCGGCAAAGGCTCAATCCGAGAAAATAAGCGCGGCCCAGACTGGCGCCCGCAAAGCTAAACTACCGAGCTACAGGAGACACCTATGCCCAGACGGCTAATGCTTGCAGTTATAATCAGTCTATTAGCCACGGCCTGTTCCCCAGATCCCAACGCCAGCGTGCCGATCCTATCTCCTCCCGACAATCCGGAATGGCATACTACAGACAGCCAGCTAAAATACTGCACCATACACTCCGCGCCGCTTATGGCCAGGGCAGCCGAGAAGGGCTCCAGGGTAACCGTTC
>JAFSXO010000352.1 GCA_017444045.1 bacterium
TTCCCGAAAGCTCAGGATGAGGCGCTTATGTTCGTCCTGAACTGCACTCCCGTGCCGCGCGATGGCTATCGTTTAGGCGTGCCCTGGTCAGGAGAGTGGAAACTGATGCTCAATTCCGACGATACCTCATACGGAGGAAGTGCTTACCAGACCGCGGCAGCTGTTGCGGCTGATGAGCATCCTTGGGGCGGGTTCCCATATTCTGTCAGCTTTAATTTGCCACCCTTCTCCTGTTTGGTGTTTAGGGGACAGCCATCTTAGTGTTGGTATATAAGACTACTTTGGTTTAGCGTATAAGGAGTTTTTTATGGATAATGCAAGAACAGCACTAATTATTGGAGGCGGTCCGGCGGGGCTCTCTGCAGCGTATGAGCTCCAGCGCTTGGGCTGGGACGGCCGCATAGTTATTGCCGAGCAGAATGACAAGGTTGGCGGCATCTCGCGCACTGTAACCAGAGGTAAGCACCGTACCGATTTGGGTGGACACAGACTGTTCTCCAAGAATAAAGAGATCTGCGATATATGGGATGAGCTTATGCCCGTTCAGGGAGCTCCTTCGTTTGACGATAAGCTGCTGAACCGTAAGCTAGACTGGCCTGCCGGCGGTCCCGACCCCGAGCAGACCGATGTGGTGCGTTTGCTGCGCCCGCGTATGTCGCGCATCTATTTCCGCAAGCATCTGTTTTATTATCCGTTGGGGCGCAAGCTGGACTTCCTAAAGGCTTTGCGGTTTGACGAGTGCATCTCGATTCTTTGGAGTTATCTGAAGGTTCTGATCTCTCCGCGCGAGGTTAAGTCCCTTGAGGACTTCTATGTGAACCATTTTGGTTATAAGCTTTATAGCCTGTTCTTCGAGTATTATACGGAGAAGCTGTGGGGTATCCATCCCAGCAAGCTGGAGCCTGATTTCGGTGTTCAGCGCGTGCGCGGTGTCTCTATAATGGGCGTTCTGCGCGATATGATCATTAAGACTCTGCACGTGGCTAATAAGCAGAACGTTGAAACCTCGCTGATCGATCAGTACACTTATCCGAAATACGGCATCGGCCAGCTGTGGGAGACCATGGTGGAAAAAATGGTCGCCAAGGGCGCAGAGCTAAATCTTAATACTAAGGTTAAGGAAATTATTGTCCGCAACCACCGCGTGGTTAGCGCTGTCATCGAGGATGCCAACGGCGATGAGCACGCCATTGAGCCCGAGACGGTTCTGTCCTCTATGCCCATTCCCGAGCTGTTTGCCGCCATCCGCAGCGAGGAGCGCCCTCAGGAAATATTTGATTTGGCTTCTCGTCTGAGGCACCGCGCTTTCCTGCAGGTTTCGGTCCTGTCCAACGGTATGAAGCTTAAGAATACAGCCGAGGGCTCAGGCATTAACGGCATAATTCCCGATTCCTGGCTATATATCCAGGATAGGGGTGTGCGTATGGGGCGCATTACGATTCAGAACAACTGGTCTCCGTACTTGCTGGCCGATCCCGAGCATACCGTGATGATGGGTGTAGAGTATTTCTGCGACGAAAACGATGAGTTCTGGAATGAGGATGACAGCGTGCTTTGCCAGCTCGCCGTGGGTGAGCTTGAAAAGCTGGGCGTTATATCCCGTGATCAGGTGCTGGATTCGTTTGTAACGCGCGTTCCCAAAGCTTATCCCTGCTACGATACCTCTTACCGCCGTATGAATGAGCTGGTCGATTATCTGCAGACTATTGACAATTTGTACTGCATTGGCCGCAATGGTCAGCACCGCTATAACAATATGGACCATTCCATGATGACCGGTCTGCTGGCTGCCCGGCACATTCAGGGGCAGCTCGACAGTAAGCGGGTTATATGGAATGTAAATGCAGAGGCCGCCTATCACGAGGAGAGCTCGGAATCTAAAAAATAGCATATAATAAACATACAGTATTCATCGTATGATATGCTGCAGGCGCCAGGGTTAGCTTTGGCGCCTTTTCTGTGTCTGCTATGCAAAATAACAAGGTAGATGCGGGGTGTTAATCGAAATTGTTTACACCATTATTATGTGTGAGGTGCACTGATGGAGTATCAATTCGCTTCGAGAACGAAGAAGGTAACCGCTTCTGAGGTTCGCGAGATCCTTAAAGTGGTTGCGCGCCCGGAGATTATGTCCTTTGCCGGCGGGCTTCCGGCCCCTGAGTTATTCCCTGTCGATGAAGTCAGCAAGCAGTGTCAGGCCGTATTGGAGGAGCAGGGACCCAAAGCTCTGCAATACGCTACAACAGAAGGGTATACTCCTCTGCGCGAGTGGATTGCCAACCGCCTCAATACTAAATGGGGCACAACTGCCGGAATAGAGAATGTGCTGATCGTCAGCGGCTCGCAGTCGGCGCTGGATATGATCTCCAAGCTGATGCTGGACGATGGCGATGTCGTGTGGTGCGAGAACCCCACTTATTTGGCTGCCTTAACGGCATTTCGTCTTTTGGGACCTACATTTGAAACTATGCCATCAGACGATAATGGTGTGATAGTTGAGGGCTTAGAGGAGCGTATTCTGCAGCATAAGCCGCGCATGGTTTATGTTATCCCTACCTTCCAGAATCCGTCGGGCCGCACCTGGTCTATGGAGCGCCGTAAAGCATTTATGGAGCTGATGACCAAATACGAGATTATGGTCGTTGAGGACAATGCTTATTACGAGCTGTGCTTTGACGATATCGAGTACTGCTCGCTGACCAAATTCGATACCAAAGGGCTGGTCATCAGCGTTGGCAGCTTCTCTAAGGTGCTTTGCCCCGGTCTGCGCGTGGCCTGGATTAATGCCAACCCGACGGTTATAGACAAGCTGGTCATTATCAAGCAGTCTACCGACCTGCAGACCGCTACCCTGAATCAGATGGTTGTGCACCGCTTTTTGACACACAATGATTTTGATGCCCGGGTTAAGCTGATCTGCGATGTGTATGGTGCCCGCCGCGACGCCATGCTCGATGAGCTGGCCCATAGCCTGCCCGAAGGCTGTACGTTCACCCGTCCCGCCGGCGGCATGTTTGTGTGGGTGACCATGCCCGAGTGCGTCAACTCCAAGAGTCTGCTGGATCGCTGCCTAAAGTATAATGTTGCTGTTGTCCCCGGACATTCGTTCTACGCGGTCGAGCCAAAGCACAATACTGTGCGCCTTAATTACTCTAACCTGCCGCCTGAGAAAATTCACTTCGGTGTTTCTAAGGTATGCCAGGCTATAGCCGAGGAAATTGCCGAGGCCGAGGCCTAATGTCTTGAGCAAAGGAAGCGCAGAATAATAGCAGTAATGTTAGGCTAGCTGACGCTAAGTTACCGACATTGGATTTTGCTAGGTTTTGCGCTTCCTTTGTGTCGTTTGCCGTTAAGCTAGCGATTGGCTATAATAATACTTTATTGTTGCATTTAGTTCCTCAATGGTTATAAGTTAGCGATTAGCTAACGTGTTAGCATCCTATCTTCCCCTAAAGGATGGCAGGGGGAGATGTCGCGACTGCGACAGAGGGGGTGGCCACAGCTGGCGGAAGAATCGAAGTTTAACGCATGTTGTGTGCTAACTTGTACGCTAACATACAACGCAGCGCTAACGTTCATGAATGAGCAATGTCAATGCTTTCGCTCCTTAACTTATAAGCATAGTTTAGTTCCTGTGGGGATTGTTTATGGGAGAGCAGCTGCATAAGCGCCGTTTAGGGCGCACAGAGATAATGGTTACCGAAATCGGCATAGGCGGTTTGGGCATTATCTCAAAAAAACTGCCCAACCGTGAGGCCGGGGTGCAGACAGTTCGTCACGCGCTGGATTTGGGTGTAAATTGGATCGATACGGCACGTGGCTATTTCGATGCCGAGAATGTCATTGGCGACGCTATCCAGGGCCGCGACCGACAGTCCTTTACTTTGGTCTCGAAGAGCTATCTGCGCACAGGAAGCCTGGCTTACCGCGATCTGGAAACGAGTCTGGCGTCCTTAAAGGTCGACTATGTCGATATGTACCAGGTGCACCACGTGCAGTACCAGTCCGAGCTGGAGCAGGTGCTGGCTCCCAAGGGAGCGCTTGACGCCCTGGAAACGGCGCGCAAGGAAGGGCTGGTGCGCCATATTGGCATAACGTCTCACCATACCAGGGTTCTGGCGCGCGCCCTTGATACTGGGCGTTTTGATACGGTTATGTTTCCGTTTTCCCCGATAGAGCGCGACGGTCTGAATGAAGTTTATGACGCGGCTAAGCGCAACGACGTTGGCATAATTGCCATGAAGGTTCTGGCAGCCGGCAAGCTTACCTCGGTCGAGGAGGCTATTCAGTTTGTGCTGGCCCACGATATATCTACCTGCGCTTTAGGCTGCACTACGACAGAGCATGTCGACCGCGACGTTGCGGCGGCGATCGCTTTTCACAGCCTTACCCCGGAGCAGGTGGACAGACTCCGCAAGGCGGAAATGAAAATAGAGGACAAGTTCTGCCGGCGCTGCCGTATCTGTGAGCTGCGCTGCCCCATGCAGATTCCTATCGCCGATGTCTTCCGCTGCGAGGACTATCTGGTGCTGAATGCCACCTATGCCCGCAACGAGTACAGAGCCTTGGATAAGCATGTACCTGACTGCATCGGCTGCGGCGAATGCGAGATCGCCTGTCCCTATGGCCTGAGCGTCAATGACGATATGCAGCGCGCCCACCGCCGTCTGACCGCGGGAAAATTCGAGGATGTGTCCGTCAATACGCTGCGCAAGATCGGTATTTATGATATAGCTCGCAAAGCTTATTTCGCGCTGGGAGGCAGGCTGCCGGAGCGCTGAGGCGTATTTGGTATTGATTGTTGGGTATGATGGAAGAAGCGATGAGTGTTTTTCCAGAAGAAACGCCGTGGATGTGCTATGCCGGCGACAATCCGCGTCCGCATCGGCCTCCGCCGGGGGCCTATAAGGCGCGTTTGGGATTAATATCGCTTTACGACGTTGAGAATAATGCTTCACGCCTGCTGGGAGCCTGCGCTCGCCGCGCGGGTTATTTTGTCGCGGAAATTTATTTCAAGGACTGGATTAACAATCATTTCGATCCGCCCAGGCGCGCTGAGCTTTCTAACCTAATCCGTCTGATTCGCCGGAATAAGCTCGATGTAGTCGGCATATCCATCCGCGCCTCCGCGTATCATAAGGTCGCCGTGCAGATCAGCGAAATGATCCGCCGCTTCTGTCCCAATATACTGATTATGTGGGGCGGTACCCATGCCGTTCTCGATCCCGAAGCCTGTCTGAAAACCGCTGATTTTGTGTGCCGCGGCGAAGGCGAGATCACCATCGTTCAGCTTTTGGACTGCCTGTCGTCTGGCGTGGATTTCAGCCATCTGCCCAATATCTGGGTAAATACTCCGAACGGTATTATACGCAACGAGGTCGGGCCGACCATACAGAATCTGGATACACTGCCCTTCCGCGACTATACCTCTCCCGACAAGTATTTCCTGATGGGGAATCGGATCAAACAGGGCGACCCCATGATCGACGATCCCTGCTTCCAGATGATGGGCTCGCGCGGCTGTGTCTTTGCCTGTGCTTACTGCTATAACTCTGAGCTTTCAGATCTGTACAAGACGAGAGGCAAGTATTTCAGGGTGCGCAGTGTGGATTCCGTGCTGGCCGAGCTGCGCCAGGCGCGGCGCGTATTCAGGAATATGAAGCGCATCCGCTTTGACGATGAGGTCTTCCTTTTTACCGATGACTGGTACCGCGAGTTCGCCAGGCGCTATCCAGTAGAGGTGGGGCTGCCTTATGAGGTCTTCACCGAGCCGAAGCTGGTGCGCCGCGAAATATTCAGCCTGCTCAAGGAAAGCGGTCTGCAGGTCGTGTATATGGGCATTCAGAACACCAACCGCGTTAATGCGGATCTTTACGATCGCCGCGGCAGCGATGAGCAGATTCTGCACTGCGTTAAAATATTCAGCGATCTTGATCTGGATGCGCGCTATCACGTCATGCTCGACGATACCGAATCGACCTGGGAGGATAAGCGCCATCTTTTCGATTTGCTGATGAGCTTCCCACGCCGCAAGTTCCAGCTTTATCTGTTCAGTGTGGTGATTTTTCCCAATACTAAGCTGGCCCGCCGCCTGCTGGCCGAAGGCAAAATTACCCCTGCCGATCTGGAGGGCGAGCGCAACAAGACCTTCCAGCAGATTCGGGTCAGCCTTAATTATCCGCGCCCTCCCGAGGATCTGTTCTGGGCAGCTATGCTGGTGCTTATTACCAAGGATTTTCTTCCCACCAAATTCCTGTACTGGCTGGCCGGAAACGCGTTTCTTCAGCGCCATCCCAAGCTGTTAGCCTGGTTTGCGCAGGCCTGCAATATCATAAAAATGGTTATTGTTGTTTTTGGCATGTGGCGGCGCGGGGAGATGAGCTGGACGCTGGTGCGGCGCTGGGCTAATGTCCGCTCCTTAATTACGCAATAAACAGCAATATACGATGCTATTGGCAGCAATATACAATGCCGTTGCTCCTTTAATTGCCGGCGATGGCAGAATGGACTACTATGGGGATTCGCGAGTATCAGAGTCTAGATGAGACAGCCTCGGCTGAGCAGCCGAGCATTCAGCGGAAGAGCCGCAGCCTTTGGCGGGAGCTGCTGGGCGTTACTCTGCTTTATATTCTGTTGTCTCTGGTCTTTACGTTCCCTCTGATCCTGAATTTTAACAGCTGCGTTATCGGCGATATGGAAAGCGATGTCTGGAAGCATCTCTGGGGTATGTGGTGGATGCGCCTTAACCTGTGCGATCAGTGCACGCTGCCTCTGAGCACCCATCTGCTCAACGCGCCTTATGGCGGGGCACTGTTCTTTATCGATTCGCTGAACGGAGTGCTGTCGATACCGCTGCAGTACGCCATGGGAATGCCGGCGGTTTACAACTGCATGGTGCTGTTCAATTTTGTTCTGGCCGCTGTCGGGGCGTTTTTGCTCTGCCGTTATGTATGCCTGAATAGCTATGCCAGCTTTGTAGGCGGCGCTATTTATGCCTTTTCGGCTTATATGATGGCCTACATTAATTCCGGCGTAACCGAGGCCATCAATATTGGCTGGATCCCCTTCTTTTTGCTGTTCTTCATACGCATGCTGCGCCGCAGCAGCGTGCGCGATGCCGTCTGCGCGGCGGTATTTTTTTCCCTGGCAACTATGGGCAGCTGGTATTACGGGGCGTTCTGCGTGCTGCTGGGCGTGTTCTATTACATCTTTTTTGTCTGGCGGCTCGGCCGCCGAGCTTTGGCGCTGCATAATGTGTCGTGGAGCAGCCTCGGACATTCTGTGCTGTCTGCTAATTTTGGCTATGCGCTGGCAACGGCCGTGGCTCTCGGGATTTATGCTCATTTCACAGCGGCCGCGGTGCGTCCCTTCGGCAGCGAGCTGAGCACATGGAGCTTAAGCCTGTGGGGTTTTCTGGGGGCAGTTCTCATGGGAGCTGGCTGGATGCAGCGGAAGCGTCTGGGCCTCGCTGCGCTGCTATGGCTTGCCGCCGTTCCGGCAGCTGTGCTGGCAGCCGCCGAATGCCTGTATTTTGATTCAGAGGTCCTGTATGGCTATTGGGGAGGCCTGAGCTTTTGGCTTACCCTGGGCCAGGCCGCTATAATCGCGGCGCTGCTGGGTGTCTGGCTGTATAAACAGCGCGCTGGAAGGCTGTGGCAGGCGGCGTTCGGGGCAGATCTGAAGAGGTCATGGCATCTGCTGGCCGTCTGCGCCGGGATAGTCGTTGTATATTTCTGTCTGTTTGTCGTATTTCAGACCTCCGTTGGCGGCGACAATTGGCCGGGGCTGCTTCTGTGCGGCTTGGCCATCGCTCTGCTTTGGCTGGAGCTGCGGCAGCTGCTGTCTGGCTGGGAGGACAGCACTCTGGAAGCCGCCTGGCTGGGGGGATATTTGCGCATAGGCCGTAACGGCTTCGGCGTTTGGCTGCTGCTGTCAGCTGTGGCTGTTCCGATTCTGCGGCGCCTGTTCCCAGATGCCAGTCTGCCGGGGTTTACATATCTGTTCTTCAGCGCGCTGTGGCTGGTGCTGTGCGGATTCTCCTGGATGAGGCATGGCGCTGCCGTTTTTGCCAGGCGCCATCCGGACGGAGGTGCCGGTTCGGGTCGCGGTGATTGGCAGCTGCTCTTCGCTGCTATCCTGTCTCTGCTCTCAGACAGCAATACTAAAAGGATACTGCGCCGTTTGGTGTTCGTTCCGCTTCTGTTCGCCGTGCTGGTGGGGATGCTCATCGCCGCGCCCACATCTGCCTTTAACACCAGCATTAACGGCGAGGACTCTCTGGTCTTCCGCAAGCGCGTCGCCAACAGCGTAGATATACATCTCTCGTGGCGTTTTCGCAATATATCCAGCCTGAGCGCCTATTTCTTTGGCGATAAGACCTGCACCAACCGCACCTATACGGTCGACAAGCTCACCCGCGTTTCCTATGCCGGCTGGGTAGCGCTGATTCTGGCAGGCTTAGGTTTCGCTATGCGCCGCCGGTCCCGCACCTTTTGGGCGCTAATGGTGCTGGTGTTTGCTATGTTCAGCCTGGGGCCTTATATGTATATAACCCCAGAGATATGCCTGAGCAATCCTTCGCCCATTTATATGGCGTTCTTTAACTATTTCCCAGCCTTTGCCCAGATTGCTATTCCGTATCGCTTTGTCGCCCTGGTGATGCTGGGACTGGGTGTGCTTAGCTCTCTTACGCTGTCGTCGTGGTACCGCGCGTGGAGCCGGCGCCAGGCTATGCTGTTCTCGGCAGCGCTGACCGCGGCTGTGCTTTTTGATGTGGCCGTTTTCTCCCCGGCGCCGTTCCCCATCCCGCTTTCCGATGCGGTTATGCCTGCCTATTGCGCGAGCATAGGGGAGGACAGCGACGATGTGGGGCTTATCGATTATCCTATCCAGCGCTATAAGGGCGAGCTGCTGCCGGGCGAGTATTTTTATTATCAGCTGGCTCATGGCAAGGCGATACCCAATCGCGTTGAAGGGACGATTCCGCTCTTTGTGTTCCAGAACGCGTTTACCAACTATCTTTTCGTGCTGGAGCATGCCCAGGAGGATCTGCCTCCTCAGACTCGGGAAAAGCTGGCCGCCGGTCTCGCCGATGCCGCGCGCTTTCGTTTCCGCTATTTGGTCATTCACAATAATCTGCTGCGCACTTCAGCCCGCGAGCGCATGCGCGTGCTTCTGCAGTATTTTTTGGGCGAGCCCAAGCATTATCCCCAGGGCGTAGACGTCTACGTTATTCCTCCGTACAGCGTCCTTAAGAATAGCACTGGGGCAGGAGTAAGTTAGATTAAAGCGTACATTTTTCATATGAATGAGCGCAAAGACGATATAATAATTGGTTTACTGGTAGTAATTATAATTTTACAGGTTTACAGTCTATTTTTGGGCAATAATTCCATGCCTCAGAATGATACCGCAGGATGGCAGGAATATGCCGGCCAGGAGGTTCCGACCCTGCCTGCCAATACCGATGTAAATGTTAAAGAAGCTCTGGGAGAAACCGTTAAAGAGGCCGATGCGAACAACGATCCTTCCAGCGGGGCCAATGTCCCCGGCGTTCCCGGTCAGCAGCCCGCTCCAGCCTCTAATTAATGCTTTGGTTTAGCCGTGAGCTGGCTTAAATCTCCTGTTTTTTGGCGTTGGGCACTGCGGCTTTTGGTGGCAGTGCTGCTTATTGCTGGCGTTGCCGCGCTGGTAAGCCTAGACAACGTATGGCAGCTGCTGATAAGCTGCCGTCTGCAGCCGCTGCTGCATGCCTTTTTGCTTTTCTTTCTGGCCTGCACTTCTGTTGGCTGGGCCTGGCAGATTCTTCTGCGCCCCTGCGGCTATAAGCTGGATATGCTGCCCGCGATGCGTCTGTCTCTGCTGGGCTTTTTTTTCAATAATTTGGTGCCGTCTGGTGTTACCGGCGAGGTCTATCGGGTTTACGCCATCAGCCAGATGGGACTTCCCAAGGTTCACGCGGCCGCTTCAGTTTTTGTCGAGCGCTGGTCGGCGTTTTTGGCCTTAATTCTGGCGACAGGCGTTTCCGGTTGGGCGGGCTGGCCGTGGCTGCAGGGCGTCAAAGTGGGCAGCGCTTTAGGGCAGTTTTATCAGCCTTTAGAGCAGGCGCGCCTCGATTACATGCTGCTGGCCTTCCTGATACTGCTCGTAGTCGGCTTCTTGGGGATAAGCCTGTGGCTCTGGTGGGCCGCTGGGCACAGCCCGCAGGCCTGGGAGCGCTATCGCTTGGGCATTTCTGTGCCCGAGCTGGTGAACGGCATAGCCGCCTATTTTCGCTGCCCGCGGTATTTCTTGCTGGCTACGCTGATAAACCTAGCCTCGCCGCTTCTGGAGGGTCTGGCCTTTTCCAGCATAGCCGATGCTTTGGGCATGGAGCTGTCGCCGACGCTGTTTTTGGTGTTTACTCCCATATTTCGAATTCTGCACCATCTGCCCATAACCATTAATGCCTTGGGCACGCAGGAGGTCGCGTCTGTGATCTTCTGGCAGCCTTTAGGGGCGGCGCCGGAGCAGGCTGTGGCCATCTCTGTGCTCATTCACGTGCTGAAAATCTCCATCAGTCTGCTGGGAGGGCCCCTGTACTTTATCGGCCAGGATTACCGCGTGCAGACTGTAGGCTAAGTTAACTGCGCCGTAAAGGATGGAATGTCCCTGGCGCGAAATTAACATTTTGTACAATTCGAGACTGTAGTGTCGTTGACTTAAGCAATGGCCAATAGATCCTCATTATAGCTTCCCCTAAAGGATGGCAGGGGGAGAAGTCGCGCCAGCGACATAGGGGGTGGCCATAGTTGGCGGAAGAATCGAAGTTTAATGCATGTTGTGCGCTAACTTGTACGCTAATATACAACGCAGCGCTAATGCACATGAATAATCAGAACCAATGCCATTGATCTCTTAAGTTAATGGCATTGTTCGAGACAGTATTGTGTAAAGGAGCATGATTGTGACCGTGGAGCTATTGCGCACACCTTTGTATGAAGTCCACCAGCGCGAGGGTGGCAAAATCGTCGAGTTCGCCGGCTGGGAGATGCCCGTAGAGTATGCCGGTATTAAACAGGAGCACTTAGCGGTACGCCAAAACATCGGCTTGTTCGATCTGTCCCACATGGGCGAAATAGAGATCGTGGGGCGGGGAGCTGTAGACTTTGTCGACGGGCTGGTAACCAACAACGCCAAGCGCATTGTGCCGGGGCAGTGCATGTACACCTGCATGTGCCGTGAGAATGGCGGCATTATAGACGATCTTATTATTTACCGTTTTCCGGATCTGGAGAACGGCGATGAGTATATTTGGCTGGTAGTCAATGCCTCCAACTGCGCCAAGGATTTCGCCTGGATTAAAGAGCATGAGGGGGCGCAGGCTAAGGTTACCGATCTGTCCGCGAAAACAGCTTTGCTGGCAGTTCAGGGTCCTAAAGCTCAGGAATTCCTGCAGCCTTTAACCGACTCTGACCTGGAAGTGCTGAGCTACTACCATCTGACCCGGGGAACGGTCGCGGGAATTCCTGCGGTTATATCGAGAACCGGCTACACCGGCGAAGACGGCTTTGAGCTTTACGTTGACTGGAACGAGGCCGAGAAGCTGTGGGAAGCCCTGCGCCACGCCGAGGGCGGTATAGAGCCCATCGGTCTGGGGGCCCGCGATACCCTGCGCTTAGAGGCTGGCTATTCGCTGTATGGCCACGAGATAACCGAAGAGACCTCGCCGGTTAATTCCACCCTTAATTGGGTGGTCAGCCTCAACAGCGCTGATTTTATCGGCAAAGCGGCTCTGAAGGCCCAAAAAGATGAGGGCATAAAGGAAGCTATTGTCGGCTTGGTGATGCAGAGCCGAGCGATTCCGCGGCAGGGCTATGAGATAGAAGACGCCGAGGGTAATGTGGTGGGCCATATAACCAGCGGAACATTTTCTCCTTCGCTGTCCCGCGGTGTGGCTTTGGCGCGCGTGGCCAAGAGTCACAGCAGTGTGGGCACGGAGCTTAAGGTCGTGGTGCGCGGCCGCCGTGAGCCCGCTTTGGTGCAAAAGCCGCCCTTTGTGCGCGGCAGCGTGCGCAGCTCTCGCTAATTCTATATAAATACAGTCTTTTTAATGAGGAGCGTAGTCATGATTCCTAATGATCTTAAATATACCAATGACCATGAATGGGTGCGTGTCAATGGCGATGTCGCCGAAATTGGCATTACCGATTTTGCCCAGGAGCAGCTCGGAGATATCGTGTTCGTTGAGGTACCAGCCCTAGGTACTGTTCTGGAGGCGGGCGAACGTTTGGGTGTTGTAGAGTCTGTTAAAACAGTTTCCGATGTTTTTGCTCCGGTTTCAGGCGAGGTCATAGAGATTAATCCTTTGCTGGTTGAGGACAATGATGAATTCAGTCCGGAAATTGTTAACTCAGATGCCTTTGGCAAGGGATGGATGGTGCGCGTGCGCATGAGCAATGCTGCAGAGCTTGACAAGCTTCTTAGCGCCGCTGATTACAAGATCGTAACCGAGGAGGCTTAATGAGCTACCTTCCTCATACTGCCGACGACCGTTCGCATATGCTGCAGACGATTGGCGCCGCTAGCGTTGAAGATTTGCTGCAGCCTATTCCCGAGCGTCTGCGTTTGCTGCGACCTCTGAAGCTTCCCGAAGCGCAGAACGAGTACGATTTGCTGCAGCACATGAAGGCTTTGGCTGCGGCGAACACCGATGTTGGCGCGAATATTTTTGTAGGCGGAGGAGCCTATAACCATTTTATTCCCGCTGTAACCGAAATGGTCACCTCGCGTTCGGAGTTCCTGACCGCTTATACGCCCTATCAGGCAGAAGCCAGTCAGGGAACGCTGCAGACCATTTTCGAATATCAGACGATGATCTGCCGCCTAACGGGCATGGATGTGGCCAATGCCTCCGTGTACGATGGCGGTACGGCTGCTGCCGATGCGCTGATTATGGCGGCTAACAAGACCAGGCGCCGTCTGGTGTATGTGTCGCAGGCGGTGAATCCCCAGGTGCGACAGGTTATCGCCACTTATCTGGCGGGCAGCGATATCGAAGTGCGCGAGCTGCCCATTGAGCAGGGAATGACCGTTCTGCCCGAGCTTACCAAAGAGGTCGCGGCGGTCATGGTGCAGATTCCCAACTTTTTCGGCATAGTCGAAGACGGTCCGTCCTTCTGCGCCAAGGTGCGCGAGGCCGGCGCTCTGCCGATCGTCGCTGTAGGCGACGCGGTCAGCCTGGCCATGCTGGAGGCACCCGCCAATTATGGGGCGGCTATCTGCTGCGGCGATGCGCAGGCGCTGGGCTTGCCTCTCTCCTTCGGCGGCCCTTACTGCGGCTTCCTGGCCTGCAAACAGGAGCTTATGCGCAATATCCCCGGGCGTTTGGTCGGCATAACCGAAGACCGTCACGGCAAGCGCGGCTACTGCCTCACCCTGCAGGCGCGCGAGCAGCACATACGCCGGGAAAAGGCAGCTTCTAATATCTGCTCCAACCAGGGGCTGTGCGCTTTGGCTGTTACCGTGTATCTGTCCTTGGTAGGCCCTAAGGGTCTGCAGCAGGTGGCTAGGGGCAGCAAGCTGGCTGCCGATGCCCTGAAGAAAGCTCTGGGCGCTATAGATGGGTTCAGCGTAGAGTTCGCCGCGCCCACCTTCAACGAATTCGTGCTGCGCTGTCCTAAGGGCCGTGCCGGAGAAATTTTGGACTATTTGGCTCAGCATGGCATAATCGGCGGCTGCGCTTTAGGTCAGGATTATCCCGAGCTCTCTGACTGTCTGCTTCTGTGCTGCACAGAGCTCACTAAGCCCGAAGCGGTGGAGCGGTATGCCGCCTTGCTGCGGTCATGGGTTTCGGAAAATGCCCAGGAGGGAAAGGCTTAGATTATGGACAGCAAAACTGTGTTTGAAAAATCTCGGCCCGGACGCGCCGGGGTAGCGGTTCCCAATTATTGGGGAGCTGACGATAATGCCGGCAGTGCTGGCATCCCTGAAGCCATGCGCCGCGCTAAGGCGCCGGCTCTGCCGGAGCTTTCTGAATGCGATGTCACCCGCCATTATGTGGGGCTGTCGCAGAAGAACTTCTCTGTGGACACCCAGTTCTATCCGCTGGGCTCCTGCACTATGAAGTTCAATCCGCGCATTAACGAAAAGGTGGCTGCGCTGCCTGGCTTTGCCGGCTGCCATCCGTTAGCTCCGGCTTCGATGTGCCAGGGCTCGCTGCAGCTCATGTACGAGCTTCAGCAGTATTTGGCCGAAATCACCGGCATGGATGCGGTGACCCTGCAGCCCGCCGCGGGTGCCCACGGCGAAGTAACGGCTCTGTTTATGATCAGCCGCTATTTCCACGACAAGGGCGAGCCGCGCACTAAGGTGATCGTTCCCGACTCTTCGCACGGCACTAATCCCGCCAGCGCTGCTTTGGCGGGCTTCCAGGTCGTGACCATAGCCTCTGCTCCCGATGGCTCTGTGGATTTGGAAGCGCTTAAGGCCAGCCTCGACGGCAGTGTGGCCTGCCTGATGCTGACCAACCCCAGCACTCTGGGACTGTTCGAGAGCAAAATAGAAGCCATTACCGAGCTGGTGCATGGCGTAGGCGGCCTGGTGTATTATGACGGCGCGAATATGAATGCGCTTATGGGCCTAGTCCGTCCCGGCGATATGGGCTTCGATTTAGTGCATCTCAATATGCACAAGACCTTTTCGACGCCTCATGGCGGCGGCGGTCCCGGCGCCGGTCCGGTTGGGGCGCGCGGCGAGCTTGTAGATTATCTTCCCGGCCCCGTAGTGCGCCAGGGCGATAAGGGATATGAGCTGACCGCCATGCCGCATACCATTGGGCGGGTGCGACTGTTCTGGGGAAGCTTCGCCGTTCTGGCGAAGGCTTATGCTTATATCCGCAGCCTGGGCGCTTCTGGCCTGCGCCAGGCCAGCGAGATGGCTGCTTTGGCCGCCAATTACATGAGAGTGCGCCTGCATGAGCGCTATCACGTGCCGTACGACACCTTCTGTATGCATGAGTTCGTGCTTTCGGCCGATCGCATGAAGGCAGAAAAGGGCGTCCATGCCGTCGATATAGCTAAAGCCCTGCTGGATCGCGGCTTCCACGCGCCGACTATTTACTTCCCGCTCATCGTCGAAGAGGCTCTGATGATCGAGCCCACCGAGACCGAAAGCCTGGAGACGCTGGATGCGTTTGTCGATGCGCTTTTGGAGATCGCCGATGAGGAAGCGGAAACCCTGCACAGCTGTCCGCTCAATTTCTCGGTCTCTCATCTCGATGAGACCAAGGCCGCGCGCAAGCCGGTGCTGCAGTGGCCTGAGGCTTAGACGTTATGGAATGGGATGAGCTGTGGAAGCATCTGCGCGGCTGCCAGTGGCAGTATATCTCTGACGGCTCGCATTCCGGCCAGGAAAATATGGACCGGGATGAGCGCCTGATGCAGGAAGCTGCCTGTCCCATTCTGCGCATTTACACCTGGGACAGGCCGACAGTCAGCCTGGGGCGCAACCAGAGCGAGCGCTGGCTGGATAAGGAGTTGTGCGAACGCTTGGGAGTAGACGTAGTGCGCCGTCCCACTGGCGGGCGGGCCCTGCTGCACATGGATGACGAAATCACCTACGCGGTGATTTTGCCCGATGTGGGCAGGGTCAGTGTGCGCGCAGCGTTCGAGGGCATAGCGGCGCATTTGGCCGCTTCTCTGCGGCGCTTGGGACTTGATGTTAGCGCTTCGCTGACGGGCAGCGCCCCCTCATCTCAGCTGAATCCGCATTGCGGTGAGGTGCTGACCGCCGGCGAGGTCTGCTGGCAGGGTAGAAAATTGGTGGGAAGCGCTCAGATGCGCAGCGGTGTGCGCCTGCTCCAGCATGGCTCGATGCTGCGCTATGGCGACAGAGGGCTTCTGCGCCAGCTTATGCCCGAAGCCCATTCCCGGCTGACTCTTGAGGATATAGGCAGAGCTGACCTTCAGGCCGAGGATATTATCATAGCCTGGCAGGAAGAGCTGCAGTCTGCTTCCGTCTAAGCAGCTGAGCGCAGCAGCGCCGGCGCGAAAGCCGATGCTGTGCAAACGCGTGAGTGTAAGCATTAACTGATGACGCTGAGTATTTTTCAGCAAATAAAATGCCCTCTGGCAAATGCAATTGCCAGAGGGCATTTTTTTGTTACAGCGTTTCTGCTATTAAATCTTTATTTCTTGGTCTCAGGCTGAACCGAGGTGCAGAACTTGCAGCGCTTGGCTTCGGCGGGAATCTCGCTTAGGCACTCGGGGCAGGTCTTGACGCTGGGCGCTGCGGGCGCTGGCTCTTCTGCGGGCTTGGGCATAAATTTGTTGACCGCTTTTATGAGCAGGAAGACGCAGAAGGCGATGATAAGGAA
>JAFSXO010000353.1 GCA_017444045.1 bacterium
AATCTCCCCCAGCGCCTCGGCCTGCTCAATAGCTCTGACAGCCTCAGCATAGCGCCCGTGATCCATACTGTCTATGGAGGCCTTCAAGAGCTCCGCCATGGCCGCATCATCTGCCTTTTCCGCGGTGGCCGCCTCAGCGGCTGCTCTTTCCTTAGCCGCGAGCTTCATATCACTTATGGCCAGGCTGGTTTTTATAGCCAATTCCGCTTCCGCCATCACCGTTTTACCTCTGCTTGCTCGGCAACATCAACGCTTATTAGATAAGCAGCTAATACATTGACATTGCTCATTCACGCACGTTGGCGCTATATTGGATATCAGCGTACAAGTTTGCGCGCAGCATGCGTTAAGCCTTTATTATAACAGTTGCCAGACAACCTGTGCTATACCATTCTTCCCAGCGCCGCTCTCAGACCTGCCCGCATAGGGCGCGGCCTAAGCGGAAAGCCTCTGCCTTATCCGCTGGGAACTGAGTATCTCTGTGAGCCTGCTTAGCCTTCTGGTCAAACATATCCCAATCGTATCGGCTGTAGTCATTAACCTGCAGGGTATCGCCGCATATAAACATCTCCGTCGGGCCCACGGCGGCATCCAAAGTTGTCTTATAGCGAGCTATAGTTGGCGCATAACCATACTTGCCGTAATCCTCCCGCGCCACGTTGCTGGTCATGATAAACAGCACGGGGATCCTTTTTCCGGGATAGAACATGGCATCCTTGCGATAAGTAATGGCCTGGAATACCAGCCTCTCATAAAGCGCCCGGCAGGCGGCGCTCACATCGCTCAGATAATTGGGCGTGCCGATGATCAGACCGTCGGCCTGGCGGATCGCCTCCAGCACCGGTGCCAAACCGTCGCGGCATATGCAGCGGCCCTGATTGTTGGGCAGCTTGCAGCCGAAGCACGATATGCAGCCGCTAAATTTATCCAGACGGTACAGATTGAATTTTTCTATACTGGCGCCGGCAGCTTCTGCGCCCTTGGCAGCCTCCTGGACTAAAATGTCGGTATTCCAATTCAGACGCGGGCTGCAGTTGACCGCAACCACTTTTTTTGCCGAATCTGCCATAAACTATAACCTCCGCCAAGCTTCGAGAATTAAAAACTTAAGCTTACTTATGGCAATATCACAAACATCCTTTATTGCATATTACGATTTTACATACATTAGTAATGCTTGACCAACCAGGCCCTGCTTTGTACAATTTCCCCCATGCAAAGCTTTATTTATTACGCTCAGTTCGACGATTTCTGGAACCGCCTGGAGCCGCTGACTCCCTATGGAAAAGACCTAAAACAGGAGCGCACGCTTTATTACCAAGCCGACGATCTAGAAAAGCTTTGGGAAGCCGCGGACTGCGCTGCCCAGCTTTTGGACAACGGAGAGATCAATCTCAGCCGCATTCGCTATTTCCTAAAACGCCTGCCCCGCTTCCGCTGTGAAGCTCTGTCCTGTTACGACGAGGCCGACATATTTGAATACAAAAAATTCATCAGCAATTACCACCAGCTGACTAAGCTGCTGCCCCAAGCTCAGCGCGATTTCTTTGGCCTAAGCTTCACATCTCAGCCGCTGGAAGAGCTGCTAAGCCGAGGCGAGCAGTACATGGAAACCTTTTACGTAGACGACGCCTATTCTGAAGAGCTGGCCGAGGTGCGCCGTCAGATACGCGACACAGACAGGCAGCTGCAGGAAGCAGAGCAGAGCTGCCTGCGCCAGATAGAAGAGACCTTAGGCTGGAGCTTCGCGGGAGAATTCGCGGTGGTAACTAAAGCCGAAGTTCACGCGGTCTCGGCTGCCAAGGAAGAACAGCTCAGCCTTCTGGTCACTCTGGAGCCCTTCGACAGCGAGCGTTTTATAGTGCGCCCCCGTCTGCCCGGAACCCATCTGGCCCTACAGGAGCAGCGCCAGAAGCTAGCGGGGCAAGAGCGTCAGGCCGAGGCCACCATACTCAGCGCCATCTCCGCGGAGATAAGGAGCGAGCTGCCCCTGCTGCTCCGCTACCGACAGAGCGTCTGCGCCCTGGATTTCGCCCTGGCCAGGGCCAAGCTAGCCCGCCAATATGACCTGGTTCGCCCGACTATAACCGCTGAGCCCTCCGCGCCCTTGCTCATCGAAGGCGGCCGCTTTATCCCCTGCGCCGAGCATTGTGCCAGCCTGGGAACCGCTTATGTGCCCTTAGACTGGCGTCTGGACAGGCAGCAGGCCGTGCTTTTCGGCTCCAACATGGGCGGAAAGACCATCGCCCTTAAGACGCTGGCCTTCCTGCAGCTATGCGTGCAGACCGGTCTATACGTGCCAGCTAAGCACCTGCAGACCTGCCTATTTAAGCATTTCCACTACATAGGCGAAGGGCGCCGCGATACTCCGCAGCAGGGGCTCTCCGGCTTCGGTTACGAGATGAGCCAATTCTGCCAGGCCTATGCCTGCTTCGACGAGCCTACCCTGGTGCTGTTTGACGAGTTCGCCCGCACCACCAATTCCCGCGAAGCGGAAGCGCTTATCTCTGCAATATTGGCCGACATGGCCGAAAAGACCAGCGTGCGCGCCGTATTCTCCAGCCATTTTCACGGCATACAGCGCCAGCCTCAGACGGCCTTTTTCAAAATGCGCGGCCTAAGGCGCGACACCGCGCTGGAAGAGCAGGCCAAGCAGGAAACGCCGGAGCAGCGTCTGATGCACATAAGCGCCCTGATAGACTACAGGATTCAGCCCGATCCGCAAAGGCTGGAGAGCAGTGACGCGCTCGCCATCGCGGCCCTGCTGGGGGTACCCGCGGCCATAACCGAGTTTGCTAAAAAACAGCTCTGCCAAGGCCAACAATAAAGGCAATGTCGGTAACTTAGCGTCAGCTAGCCCAACATTATGACTCCCCCTAAAGGATGGCAGGGGGAGATGTCGCGACTGCGACAGAGGGGGTGGCCAAAGCTGAGGGGGGAATTGCGGTATTGCGCATGTTGTATGCCAGCTTGAACGCTGATCAATAACGTAACGCTAACGCACATGAATAAGCAATAAACAATGCCATGAATCTTAAGTAGTTACTGGCATTGACAATAAAGGGCTTCTCAAGCCAATGACTAAGTTAATAAGATCAGTATTTGGCCCGCTTCTTCTATTAGCAAGGGCCTTATTTAACGAAAGGTCAGATTTACATGAGCACCGGTCACACTCAAAAACTGCGGCTTCCCCTCGACAAAATCGAGCATGCCCGTCAGCTTGCTACCGCTATTACACAGCCCGTCGAGGACTTTATAGCTGACCACACCACCGTAACCGTTGAACGCGCTACCCTGCGCCTGGCCGGTGCCAGCGGCGCCAATCCCGAAGGCGTACCCGTGCCCAACCTCGTCGTCGACCAGGTGCGCCAAAGGCTGGAGGACGGTGCCCTGCTCCCCTACGTCAACGCACTGGTGCGCACCGGCTACAGCATTCAGCAGCTCAACGAAGCCATAGCTGCCGGCTTAGATATCGGCTCCATGCCCTTAGGTGACCGCAGTACCCTAATCGCCAAAAGCCAGGAGCTGGTGCAGGCCTTTGCCACCAAGGTTTCCTCCCAGCGCCGCAAACGCCAGGAGCTGCAGAAGGAATTTGGCCAGGGCAACCACTCCCCGCTGCTTTATGTAATCGTGGCCACCGGCAATATTTATGAAGACGTAGAACAGGCGCGTTCAGCGGCCTGCCAGGGTGCCGATGTCATCGCAGTCATCCGAACTACCGCCCAGAGCCTGCTCGACTATGTGCCCTACGGCCCCACCACCGAAGGCTTCGGCGGCACCTACGCCACCCAGGAAAACTTCCGCATTATGCGCGAGGCGCTGGACAAAGAGATACCCATCCAGAAGCGCTATATCTACCTCACCAATTACGCTTCGGGTCTGTGCATGCCTGAGATCGCGGCAATGGGCGCCATCGAGCGGCTCGACATGATGCTCAACGACTCGATGTACGGTGTCCTGTTCCGCGACATCAACATGTACCGCACCTTCGTCGATCAGAAATTCAGCCGCATGATCAACTCGTACGCGGGCATTATCATCAACACGGGCGAGGACAACTACTTAACCACCTCCGACGCGGTCGAGAAGGCCTATACGGTGCTGGCCAGCCAATTCCTAAACGAGCGCTTCGCTTACAATGCCGACCTCCCCGCCAAGCTCATGGGGCTGGGACACGCCTTCGAAATGGATCCCTCCATCACCAACGGCTTCCTCTTAGAGCTGGCCCAGGCGCTGATGGCCAGAGAGATATTCCCCGAAGCGCCGCTCAAATACATGCCCCCCACCAAATGGATGACCGGCAACATATTTAAAGGCCACGTGCAGGACGCCATGTTCAACTTCATATCGCAGGCCACCAACCAGGGGATTCACCTGCTGGGCATGATGACCGAGGCCATTCACACGCCGTTCATGATGGACCGCGGCCTGGCTTTGGAAAATGCGCGCTACGTGATGAACAACATGAAAGACCTAGCCAGCGAGATCGAGTTTAATCCCGATGGCATCATCGTCAATCGCGCCCACAGCGTTCTAAACGAGACCCTGGCCTTTATGGAGCAGCTCAAAGATATC
>JAFSXO010000354.1 GCA_017444045.1 bacterium
ACTATTTGCAAAAGCTTAAAGAGGAGATACGCCCCATTTTCTGTCTGCGCGCCGTAGCCGAGCTGCTCTCCTGGGATCAGGAAACCTATATGCCCAAAGGCGCCGCTCAAGCCCGGGCCGAACAGTCAGCCACCATCAGCAAATTAAGCCACAGTCTATTGTGCAGCCCCGCTATGGGCGAGCTCATTGAAAAAGCACAGGCGGAGATAGAAGACCCTAATTCAGAGGACGGACACCTGCTGCGCCTAATCCGCACAGAATACGAGCGCGAGCGCAAGGTACCTTCAGAGCTGGTTTCCAAGCTCAGCGAGGCCTGCAGTAAAGCCCAAAACGCCTGGGTAGAGGCCAGAGCTCAGGGCAAGTTTGCCCTCATGCAGAACGAAATCGCCGACGTTATCAGCTACACGCGCGAATGTGCCGAGTATTACGGCTACAAAGATCACATTTACGATGCCATGCTCGATTATTACGAGCCCGGTACCACCGTCGCCCAGCTAGATAAGGTATTCACCGAGCTGCGCCCGCATTTGGTTTCCTTAGTCAGCCGCATCAAAAACGCGCCGCTGCCGGAGCACACGCTGTGGAAACAGAAATACCCCATTAAAAACCAGCGCATCTTCGCCAACAATATAAGCTCAGCCATGGGCTACAATTGGGACTATGGCCGCACCGACGATGTAATTCACCCCTTCTGCGCCTCCTTCTCCACCCGCGATGTGCGCATCACCAACACCTACAAAGAATTTGAGCCCACGCGCTCGCTGTTCACCGCTCTGCACGAAACCGGACACGCCCTTTACGAGCAGGGATCTCCCGAAAGCTGGCGGCACACCCCCCTCGAAGGCGGAACCTCCATGGGCTGGCACGAGAGCATGTCCAGGCTGTGGGAAAATGTAATAGGCCGCAGCCTGCCCTTCTGGGAATACTTCTTCCCGCGCTATAAGGATCTGTTCAGCGAACAGCTTGAAAGCTGCGATCTGCCCCTATTTTACCGGGCTGTCAACGAAGTAACTCCCTCATTCGTGCGCACAGAAGCCGACGAAGTCACCTACAACCTGCACATTATGCTGCGCTATGAGCTGGAAAAGGAGCTTTTATCAGGTGCCCTGCAGGTCAAAGACATACCCGAGGCCTGGAATGAAAGCATGAAAGCCTATCTGGGCATAGTACCCTCTAACGACAAAGAGGGCTGCGCGCAGGATGTGCACTGGCCTTTAGGACTTATAGGCTATTTCCCCTCCTACGCTTTGGGCAACATCCGCTCTGCCCAGGTTTGGGAAACGCTCAAAGCAGACATTCCCGATATAGACAGTGAACTGCGCCGCGGCAACCTGCTGATAATACGCGACTGGTTAGCCAAGCATATCTTCTGCTGGGGACGCCGTCTCCTGCCCAATGAGTTACAGCAGCAGGTGGTGGGCAAGGAGCTGTGCGCCGATGCCTTTATCAGCTATTTAGAGACCAAATATTCCACTATTTACAAAATATAGACCATGAAACTGACGGAAAACGAACGCCTAGCGTTGCAGTTTTTAGGCGACGCGTATATGAAAATAGCGCGCATCGCGCCGCTGCAGTATCACAACAGTGAGCGCCGCCGCCATATCATCCTACGCCTGCAGCAGGAAGCTCCATTAACGCCAGATACGCCTTGGAGCTCCTGGCTGCTTAACCGGCGCACAGTTTTGCAGACAATCCGCCAGGAGCTTCGCCGCGATCTGCACAGTCTGCTCAGCCGAGATTTTAGCGGTTATGACGCTAACGCGGAGGCTGAAAGCGAATGGCCGGGATGGAAAGCCGAAACGCTGTTTGCCGAACCGATAAAGCACCTGCCCTGGAAGCAAATGCTTACTACGGCCCAGCGGGAGCATCTGGCAGAACTAGCGCTCAACCTACTCGATATAGCCGGACGGCAAGAAGAGCTAGAGCGCCTAATCGAAGGATTCTCTAACGCAACTCATATACCAGAGCAGAAGGGCTAAGCTGTAGGCTGACAAACTTCCCCTACACAGCGGAGGTCTGCATAAGACCTCCGGCACTTGTCAGCCAAGTTTCTTAACGAGACATCTGCGACAAGCTAACACAAGCGAACTGTTCGCCAAGCTGACGTACACGCCAAACAGAAGCGCAGCTGGCAGCAGACCTTGTCGTTAGCTTTCTTGTTAAGCGAAAAATAATATTTGTATATACATAGTATTAGTCACATCAATAGCCCTAACGGCATGGTATGGCTGTTACTTGGAGGTAAGTTTTATGAACATTAAACCCTTAGGCGACCGCGTCGTTATCAAACGCATGGCTTCCGAGCAGAAAACTGTCGGCGGAGTCATTCTTCCCGACAGCGCCCAGGAGAAACCGCTGAAAGGTGAGGTTATTGCCGTTGGCAGCGGAAAGATGTTAGAGAACGGCCAGCGCAACCACATGGAAGTATCCGTTGGACAGAAGGTGCTCTTCGGCAAATACTCCGGCACCGAAGTCAAGATCGACGGTGAAGAAGTGGTCATCCTCGATCAGCGCGAGATCATCGGCGTTTTTGAATAAGCTGAACGCGTAACGCTTTATTTAGAAGTTCATTTCACAAGATTATCTGTGATTATTTCGGAGGACAAAAATTATGGCAGCTAAAATGATTATCTACGGACAGGAAGCCCGGAAAGCTTTGGAGCGCGGCGCCGACCAGCTGGCCAACGCGGTGAAAGTGACCCTCGGTCCCCGCGGCCGCAACGTGGTTTTGGACAAGAAGTTCGGCTCTCCCACCATCACCAAGGATGGCGTTACCGTAGCTAAGGAAATTGAGCTGGCTGACCCGTTCGAAAACATGGGAGCCCAGTTGGTGCGCGAGGTCGCGTCCAAGACCAACGATATCGCTGGCGACGGCACCACAACCGCTACCGTGCTAGCTCAGGCCATGATTCACGCCGGACTGAAAAACGTTACCGCCGGTGCCAATCCCATGTTCATTAAGCGCGGCATCGAACAGGCTGTTGAGCGCGTAGTTGCCGAGATCCACAAGATGGCTGTTCCCGTCGAAGGGCGCGAGGCTATTGCCCAGACAGCAGCTATTTCCGCCAACAACGACCGCGTAATCGGCGACATGATCGCCGACGCCATGGAAAAGGTGGGCAAAGACGGCGTTATCACCGTTGAAGAATCCAAGACCATGGAGACCGTGCTCGATCACGTAAAGGGCATGCAGTTTGACAAGGGCTACATCTCCCCTTACTTCGTAAGCGACAGCGAGCGCATGGAGACCGTGCTCGACAAGCCTTACATCCTCATCTACGAGAAGAAGATCAGCTCTATTCAGGACATTCTGCCCCTGCTGGAGCAGATTCTGCAGACCCAGCGTCCTCTGCTCATCATCGCCGAAGATGTAGACGGCGAAGCTCTGGCCACCCTGGTCGTCAACAAGGTCCGCGGCACCTTCAACACTGTGGCCGTTAAAGCCCCTGGCTTCGGCGACCGCCGCAAAGAGATGCTCAAGGACATCGCCATTCTTACCGGCGCGACCGTTATCAGCGAGGATCTCGGTCTCAAGCTAGACAAGGTTACCATCGACATGCTTGGCCAAGCCGCCCGCGTGCGCGTAACCAAAGACGATACCACCATCGTCGAAGGCTCTGGCAAAAAAGAAGACATCCAAGCCCGCATAGCTCAGATCCGCAAGCAGATCGAGGCCTCCACTTCCGATTACGACCGCGAGAAGCTGCAAGAGCGCTTGGCCAAGATGGTCGGCGGCGTTGCCATTATCCGCATCGGCGCGGCCACCGAGACCGAGCTGAAGGAGAAGAAGCTCCGCTTAGAGGACGCTCTTTCCGCTACGCGCGCGGCTATCGAGGAAGGTATCATCCCCGGCGGCGGTACGGCGTTTGTCAAGCTGCTGCCCGTTCTCGATGAGCTGAAGTTTGAGGGCGATATGAAGGTCGCCATCGACATCATGCGCCAGGCTTTGGTAGAGCCGCTGAGACTGATCGCCGACAACGCCGGCGTCGAAGGCTCTGTTGTCGTAGAGAAGGTGCGCGAGCTGCCCGCCGGTATGGGCTATGACGCCTTAAAGCGCGAGTACAAGAACATGGTCGAAAACGGCATCGTCGATCCCGCCAAGGTCACCCGTACTGCTCTGCAGAACGCGGCCTCGATCGCGGCCATGATGCTGACCACCGAGACCCTGATCACCGAAAAGCCGCAGAAGAAAGCCCCCGCCGGCGACATGGGAGACATGGGCGGCATGGGCGGAATGGGCGGCGGCATGCCGATGATGTAATTTAGCATCGCCTATTCTGGATAGCTAACCTAAAACGGGCCTGTGAACAATGAACGATCATTATTCACAGGCCCTTACTATTAGTAATGCCAGCACCTTAGAAGCTTAGCGGCAACGCTATTGCATCAAGAATACCGCATAGCTAATGCTTTCGCCAACTGCAGGTATTAGAGCTCTTTCTATGCAAAGCAGTCTCACCACGTTTGATAGAATCCCTCATCTTTTTGCCCTGAGGACCTTTATCGCGAATTCCTTGGCTCAGCAGCTCGTCGAATGGTATATAGTCTACAGACCCAGCAGTATCGCCCAATATACGATATAATTTCTTCTCTAAAGCCTCAGTTATTTTAAAACCATTGCCTCGTTTCTCCAAGCGGATATAACGATTGTCCTTTATCCAAAGCGCCAAAGCTGGATTCTCTCTAGCCAGCTTATCGTCATTTTGAGGACTGAAGTAGATCCAGGCTTCATCAACATTGACAGCATCATGCTTCAAGAACTTCACAATACCATTGGCAACACCATCATGAGTCCTGTGAAATTCCTTTTCGGGAACAATTCTAGATCTAGACAGATTGTTAAGAATGGCCAAGTCGCGATTAGTCACTATCACGCATAGCGATGTGCGATAAGTTTGCTGACCATTATCAGATTTCAGCCCAATCTGTTTAAGGCTCTTAAATAGCTGTTCTAACTTAAAGCTATCAGAGCCAGTAATATCAAAAGTAACATTCGGCAGAATACCAGTCAAATTACTAAAGAACAGATCCCTTTGGCGCTCGCTGAACTTTGCATCTTTAATAAAATTATGCAGCTCATCGGAATCCTGAGGATCGCGCAGATCGCGCAAACGATTACCACCCTTGGTAAAATCATGAGCAACCCATTCTGGATGCAGTTGCTTAACGCGTATCGCTGTATTATAGGCCTTCTTAAAAGCATCTACATCAAATACTTTGGACTGAAAGCTAGTATTATGCAAAAACGTACTCTTACCAGAAGC
>JAFSXO010000355.1 GCA_017444045.1 bacterium
AAAACTATTGTACAGCAATGCTTATAAGAAAGAGAATCGCATATGGACTTAATTGAGAGATACAGGCAGCTTGAGCACCCCCGGGTGGTGGGCATTATGTCGGGGACATCAGCCGACGCTATCGACGCGGCTTTTGTAGAGATGGGCGAGCGTCCGAAGCTGCTCAATTTTGTGTCCGTGCCGATGCCCGCGCCGGTGCGCCAGCGCCTGCAGGATATTTTTGCCAACAGGGGCACTCCTGCCGAAATTACCCAGATGCATTGGCTGCTGGGCGAGCTGTTCGCTCAGGCGGCTCTGCAGGCCATGGGAGACCAGGTTGCGGACTTAATCGCTTCTCATGGCCAGACCATTTGCCATCTGCCCAATGCCGCGGATTATTTAGGGTACACGGTGCGCGGCACTATGCAGATCGGCGAGGCATCGGTCATAGCTGAGCGTACGGGATGTCTCACTGTGGGAGATTTCCGCCCGCAGGATCTGGCCGTCGGCGGCCAGGGGGCACCGCTGGTACCCTACGCGGATTACCTGCTTCTGCACGACAGCAGTGCTGATAGGGTGGCTCTGAACATCGGCGGTATGGCCAATATTACTGTTATCCCCGCCGAAGGCGAGATCGTGGCCTGCGATACTGGCCCTGGAAATGCTCTGTCTGACGCTCTTACTTATAAGGCAGTAGGGCGCTTTTACGATCAGGGCGGAGAGCTGGCCGCTCAGGGCCGCGTGCTGCCCGATGTGCTTCAGGAGCTTATGTCTCATCCCTTCCTGGCTCTGCCAGCGCCGAAATCTACGGGACGCGAGGAATTTGGCCTGCCCTTGGCTCTGACTCTGCAGGGACGCGGCTCCTGGTGTGATCTTATCCGCACCGCTCTGGCGTTTACCGCGCAGTCGATTGTCTGTCATGTGGAGCGGTATGTTTCCGGCTCTGCAGAGCTGTACGCGGCGGGAGGTGGCGTGGAAAATCCCGTCTTATGGCAAGAGCTGGCCCAAAGGCTGCCTGAGCGCATCAGGCTGCATCGCCTTGAGGAATTGGGCATTCCCGCGCAGGCGCGCGAATGCTTGGCGTTTGCCATCCTGGGCCACGAGACGGCCTGCGGCAGACCTGCCAATGTTCCCTCGGCTACTGGAGCTTCGCGGCGGACGGTGCTGGGCAAGCTGGTGCTGCCTTAGCGGGCGTTGCGCGCTAGCGATGCTTAGCGTATAGAAGGAATACCATAATTGCATAAGAATTTTACTTATTTATAAGTTTTTTGGCGCGTGGCGATTGGGCATAGCTTCTTTCTGCCGGCGCGGAATATCGCAATATTTTATCGCTTTAATAAGGAGTAAGCTTCAATGTTCTATACGAGAGTGGCGCATGCTTTAGCCTTGGGCACCGCGGTTATGGCTGTGTCCTGCAGTACGCTTTCTGCGGACGCAAAGCCCAACGGCAGTGTAAATGATTTTCAGCCTCGCAAGATAATTGTTGTGCATACAAATGACGTTCATGGCAATATCGCTCCCGACGATAAGGGGCGCGGCGGATTAATTCGTGTGGCCACAATCATCAATAAGCTGCGGGCTTCCAATCCGAAAGAGGTTATTTATTTAGATGCTGGCGATGTAGCGCAGGGAACCGCTGTCTCCAATACCTTCCATGGCGCTCCCACGTTTAGCAGTATCGCGTCTATGAAGCCTGCGCTGGGCACCATTGGCAACCACGAGTTTGACTGGGGAGTCGAGGCCATGAAGGCCATGACCAAGGAAGCCGGCTATCCCTTTGTGCTGGCCAACGTTTACGATGCCAAGACGGGAGAGCTGCTGTTTGAGCCTTACCGCATTGTCAGCGTTAACGGCGTCAAGCTTGGCATTATCGGCATTTTGGACGAGGCCACTCCCAAGTTCGTCAAGAAGGGCAATACCGATGGCCTAGTCTTCGCCAATCCCACCGAGACCGTACGCAAGTATTTGCCTAAAATGCGGGCCGACGGCGCTCAGCTGATTGTAGCCCTGACCCACAATGGTTTTGACAACGACAAGCAGCTGGCGGCCAATGTGCCTGAGATCGATCTGATTGTGGGTGGCCATTCGCACACTCAGCTGGATGAGCCGGTCAATGTCGGCGGTCACACCTGGATTGTGCAGACCGGCAAATACGGACGCAATGTTGGCGTTGAAGAGCTGATGATCAGCCCGTTTAATTATAAGATCATCGGCTTCAACGGCCGGCTGATCAAAGTTGACAAGGAAGCCAGTATTGAGGACGATCCCGGCGTAAGCGCCATCCTGAAAAAATATGGCGAGCAGATCCGTCCTGAGATGGAAAAGGTTGTCGGAACCCTGG
>JAFSXO010000356.1 GCA_017444045.1 bacterium
GAGGGGGTGGCCCCAGCTGGTGGAAAAACCGAAATTTAACGCATGTTGTGTGCTAACTTGTACGCTAACATACAACGCAGCGCTAACGTTCATGAATGAGCAATGTCAATGCTTTCGCTCCTTAACTTATAAGCATTGCTAAAGGCAGTGTCGTTTTGTTAGTGTTTTGCGGACATATTCGCGCTGCACCAGCTTCCGCGCCGGCACAGCTTCGCTTCGCTCAGATGTGCCTTGCGCGGAACAGGTTACGCGCGATAAAATGCAAACGACAGCCATATATTGTATACATGCATAGGCTTAACAAAATGGCATGGCATGGATAAGGAACTGGCAAAAGAACAGCGAACAAACGCCGATTAGCAAACAATACAAACGAACAATGCCTATAAAAATATGGTTAATATATAGGCATTGCCCACACAAACCAGAGGTAAAAAATGCTGACCATTACTATGGATCCACATCCGCTGCTGCACGCGATATGCTTTACGACCCACTTTCCCATGCCGATCGGAGAACTCCCGCAGCCAGAATGGCTGACCGATCTGCTTAAGCCTGAGCCAACCCTGGCTCCCGTTCCGCTGGCTCCGGTAAGCGAAGAATACCGCAAATCCATCCGCCAGCTATTGCGCTTTGGCGGCTTCAAGCCCAGCGGGCGCAGCAAGCCGGCCTCTGAGTATCTAGTGCGCGCCGCCAACGCCAACGAGCTGCCTCCCATAAACGGAGCCGTAGATGTGCTCAACGCCGTATCTCTTCATGGCGGTATGGCTATCGGGGTTATCGACCTTAATTTATGCCGCCCCCCGCTGCACATAGCCATCGGACAGCCCGGCGAGCACTACGTCTTCAACGCTTCTGGGCAGGATATGGAATTAAAGGGCCTGATCTGCCTATACGATCAGGACGGCCCCTGCGCCAACCCTGTTAAGGATTCCCAGCGCACCAAAACCAACCCCAGCACAACCGATACGCTAACTATCATGTGGGGCAGCAATGACGATCCGCAGCGCACCATAGATGCCGCCAGCTGGTACCGCCAGCTGCTGAGCCAGCTGGGAGCTTCTACAGAGGACGCAGAGGTACGCGTAGCTGAGCGCCCGCAAGCTTAAGCGGCGCCTCTTAAACTATAGTTAGTGCGTTCCCAATGTCGTTGAGTTACTGTTTCGCGAACATATTATGCGCCTAGCGCGGAATGTCAGCGCCAGGCGCATATTTTATTTCTGGCGCATTGCAATATTTAGCAATGCGCTGTCTGAACACCACAAAAAAATATCAGCGAACAGGCTACTCTTCCGCTGGCAGCATCTCACAGTCAGCATCGAAGCGCACAGCCGCTTCGCACTCACCGTCAAGGTAAATATTCCCCTTGACAGCATAGTCAGCGTCATCGGGAAGATCCTCTACTGTTACCTCTGTCTGCCCAGGGGTCAGCTCATAATCGCGGCTGAAAGCGGCTTTCTCGCTGCCGTCGGCATAAAAATCCAGCACCATCAGATTGCTCGCCGGCTGGCGGCTGGCTTCTGTTGCTTCCGCCGGAAGAGCCACTTTGCCGACAGTCCAGCGGCAGGGATTCGCTTTGGCATTGCCACACCCGCTCATCGTCGAGGTCAGCCCCAGTATAGCGGCAGCGGCTAGCATAAGCCCGAACCATTTACGCATACCTAAAACCTCCCTATAAAAAACTAAATCACTAAATAAAACCATCTAATGCGTTAACAGCAACGTAAGTTCGAGACTTACTACTCGTTTTCCGCCAAGCTTTCGATCGCTTCGGCCAAATTCTCGGCAATGCGCTGGCGGAAGCTCTCCTGGCCTAACAGCTTGGCATCGTAAGGATTAGTTAGGAAAGCCATCTCGATAAGGCAGGCCGGCATAGCCGTATGGCGCAGTACATAGAAGCCATCGCGGAGCAGCCCCATGTCTCTCAGGCCTAGGCTGCTTCCCAGGGCACTTTGCAGCCCCTTAGCCAAGGACTTATCGGCGCGCTTATACCAATACACCGAGGAACCGTTTACGCCAGACGAGGTATTAGCGTTGCAGTGCAGGCTGATAAACCACATGGCATTGTTGTCATTGGCCACATCACATCTGGCCTGCAGCTCGACGGTATCGGGAGAATGGCGCCAGGAGACATCGGTATCGGTCTCGCGGGTCATAAGCACCGTCCAGCCGTTTTCCTCCAGCAAAGTCCGCAAACGCCAGGCCACATCTAGGGTAATGTCCTTTTCCTGCAGGCCCAGGCCTCGGTTCAGACAGCCAGAATCTCCGCCGCCATGGCCAGGATCGAGCACGATAATGCCTCTGGCGAAGACATAGCCGTTAGTGTATCCCTCATCGTACAGGCTCTCCTCAAAGCTACCGGGGCTAACTCGGAGCCGCAATTCGCCTTCGGTTCCCTCGGCCGCCTCAATTTCGACCTTATACCCAGCTTTAACAGTAGCCGCAAAACGCGTTACCGCCATATCGTTATCGCCGACAGCATGGATACGGCAGGACTTAAGGCCAGAAATATCGCTGTCGACATCGCCTTCCATTCCGGTGCGAACCCCGGCAAAATCTATGCGCAGCGTCCTAGTTTTTGCATCGAAAAGCCAATGGTACCAATAGCCTCCGGTGCAGTTAAACACCAGCGTTGAAGCGTTGACCTCGTCCTCGCGCAGCTCCAGACCAGTCATCTGGCAGGGTTCGGAAGGACGGGGATAGTTGTGAAGCAGTCCTATAATCAGCTCGTTAGTGCGCAGCCCTTTGCGGGGGAACAGAATCCAACTGTCCATGCAGCTGAGCTTGACCTCGGCATCGCCGGATTTTGTGTTGCTGATCTCGACATGCAGATCGTCATAATCGTAAACAGTCTTTGGCTCGGGCCACACGGTGCCGAAAATGGTAAACACACAGGAGCCATCATCCAGCTCCTTGCTGTCCCAGCTCAGGGAACCGGCTGTGGCGAGGATCAGCCGCCGGCCTCCGCCTTCGTCCACAAATCTAGGAGAGTACAGCGTTTGGCGCAGAACCACAGTGCCATCCTGAAGGCTGGGCTTCATGCCAAGCATATACCATAGCAGGGTGCCATCTATATAATAAGTATCGTCTTTAGCGATCAGCTTGCCGACCAGGGCCTTTTCCTCGCCATTGACGCGCATTACCGTTTCGCCACAGACGATCACCACCTGATGGCCATAAGAGTTAGCCATTACCGTGGAGCCGATATAGGAGCGCGTTAAACGGCAGCCGACATTGGTGCAGAGGCTCTGCACCTCGTCGTCATCAAAGCGATAGAGCTTTTTGCCGTCAATCATCGTCCAAGGCAGCTCAAAAACCGCCTTTCCGCACTTCACACGCGTACAGTTCGGAGCAGGCTTAGGCTTTTCCAGAGCTACGGGAAGCTGCACCGGCGCCTTGGGTGGCTCAGGCGAAGCGGTCGGCACGCCTTCTGGCACAGCATTATCAGCAGCCTCAGAAGTAACCGCGGCACCGCCCTCGGCAGACGCCGCGTCGTTATCCTCATTATTATCTCTGCATCCTGCCCAGACGCCCAGAGTTATAGGCCCGATAATAAAGAAGACCAACAGCCATCCTATAAACCTTATTGGCAAACGCCGCATAGGAACTCACTCCAAACTAAATAACAAAGAATAATCAAGTAAATAATAGAACTTTCAAACCGCAAATAAAAGTCCTGCAGAAATGTTAGGCAGGCAACTGAGCGACAGTAAAGCAGGCACTGCGCAGCATCCAGCAGAATATAGAGTAGCGCCAAAGCTATCATTCTAAAGAAGCACTGGTTAGCAAATTTAACTGAGCAAAGAACGGTGCAGAATGGCCTCAAAACACACCCAAGCCTGGAACATAGATGAAAACGAATACAGCAGTCTGCAGGACATGGGCGCCAAAGTGGCATTTTTAGTCCGCTATGCTGTGCTGGCACCTTCTCCCTGGAATTCGCAGCCCTGGAAGTTTAAAGTCAGCGGCAGCCGTCTGGAGCTATACGATGTCCCAGAGCGCCTGCAGGAGCATCGCGATCACGAAGGGCGCGAGCATTTCGTGGGCTGCGGAGCCGCCTTGGCCAATACGGCCATCGCCGCCGCTCATTTCGGCCTATGCGCTACAGTACGCCTCTGCCCGCCCGATATGCCACCCCACTGCATCGGGATTATGGATTTTTCCGAGCGCCAGACCTCTAAGAAGGCCGCCGACAGCACCGCCGAACAGGAAGCCGATTCGCTTAATGAGCGCCTATTTCAGGCCATCCCCAACCGCCATAGCTTCCGCCAGGATTTTCTCGACAGGCCCATAGACGAGAGCATCTGCCAGAAGATGGCCAAGCTTGCGGGCGAGCTGGGAGTTACCTTTGTGCCCATTGCCGATGCCGGAGCCAAAATGGCCTTGGCCGGCATGGTCTCCGAGGGCGATCTTCAGCTAGGATCAAACCCTGCGACCCGCGAGGAATACGCCAACTGGATACGCGCCAATGATAATAAAGGAGACGGCGTACCAGGCTACGCGCTGGGTCTGGATAAATGGTCGGCTCTGCTGGCTCCGGTAACCCACCGTCTCTTCGATTTTACCGATGAAAACGCCAGACACGACAGCGCTCTTACCACCGACGCTCCCGCGCTCTGCGCAGTGTTTATGGGCCGGGAAGATAACTGCAAGGGATGGATGAAGTGCGGCATAGCCCTACAGAGAGTGCTTTTGCTGGCCGCATCATACGGGATCCAGGCTTCATTCCTGAACCAGATCATTCCTGTCCCCGAGCTGCGCGTCCGACTTAGCCAGCTATTGGGGCGCAGCGAGGTGCCTCAGACGGTTATTCGCATGGGCTATCCGCCGCAGCAAAGCATCAAGCCTACCCCCCGGCTTCCGCTTAGCGAAGTATTAATGTAATTTATGCGCTTTCAATGCCATTAACTTAAGCGATCAATGGCATTGGTTCTGATTATCCATGTGCGTTAGCGCTACGTTGTTAGTCAGCATCCAAGATGGCAAACGACATGCGTTAAACCTCGATTTTCCCACCAGCTGTGGCCACCCCCTCTGTCGCAGTCGCGACATCTCCCCCTGCCATCCTTTAGGGGGAGTTATAATGGGGATCTATTGGCC
>JAFSXO010000357.1 GCA_017444045.1 bacterium
GCTAACGCACATGAATAAGCAATACCCAATGCCATGACTCTTAAGTTACTGGCATTGGTCATTTAGTAGATCTCCTGATGGTTATGCCAGTGAGTGCCTGTCTGCGAGATTATGCGCGCAGCCAGTTCCGCGCTAGGCACATCTGAACACAACAAAACAGTGCCGGCACAGAGCCTGGTGCGGCACAGCTATGTGGTATTTGGCCGTAAGGTGAGGGTAAGAGAAGTTAGCGCCTTTAGAAAAGGCTCAGCTGGACGCTGCCTTCGTCCTGGACACTGCCGCTTGGCTCCTCGGCACCGGCCTCTGACGCGAACATGGCTATGAATTCGTCTTCGCTGACCATCCTAATGCCCAGTTCCTTGGCTTTTTGCAGCTTGCTGCCTGCAGCCTCGCCGACTACTGCCAGATCGGTCTGTTTGGTGACTGACGTGGCCACGCGGCCGCCGCGGCGGATCACCAGCTCTTTGGCCTTGGCTCTGGTTAAGCTGCTCAGACTGCCTGTAAATACAACGGTTAGGGCAAGCTTGGCGTCTGCCGATTCGGTAAAGGACTGCCCGGAGGTGTTTAGTCCCAGCTCGGTAAGGCTTGCCAGCAGCTGGAGGTTGCTGTCTTGGGCAAAGTAATTGACGATATTGGCTGCAGCCGCGGAGCCTATGCCGCGGAACTGCTTGGCCAGCTTCTGGCTGGCATGGTGCAGAGCTTCTGCCTGGGGCAATAGCGCGGCGCTGCCCGCTGTCTCGGCTGACCCTGCTGATAGGGCCCGCTCGAAATATCCTCTCAGCTCGGAGCCTATGTGGGGAAGATTGGCCTCGGCCTTGGCGCAGCTTTGGCGCAGCGTGCGCAGATGTGTTTTGGCCGCGCTCTTTTCCGCGCTCTGATCCTGGGAGAGAGCTTCTTGCAGATAGCTGATTCTGCTCAGCCAGGCAGAGAGCTTGGGGCAGTCGGATTTATTGTCTGGACAGCCGGTATTACTGTCTGCGCTGGCCGTTTCCTCAGCCTGTTCTCTGTCTGAATGATCTGGCGCCGCGCTGCTGAGATCGATCTTTTTCAGAGACGCGTTTATTTTGGCTATAGCGTCGCTGAAATCGCTCAATGCCCGGTGCCGGTAAAGCCCGGAGCTGCTGGCGGAATCGCCGGCCGCAGAGCCGTCGCGCTCGAAGGCCAGGGCATATATCGCCCCTTCGGGCTGGGCGGCGGCCTGGAAGCGGTCAAGGCTAGGATAGATAGCCGCCAGCTGCTGGGCAGTAGAAGAGCCGATCTGAGGAATCCCCAGGCCAATAAGCAGGCGGTAAAATGGGCGCTTTTTGCTGTCCTCGATGTTGCTGAGCAGCTTCAGGCAGATCGTTTCTCCGAACAGCGGGGAGATCTGCTCAAAGCTTAGCCTGTAGATGTCGCTTATGTCGTTCAGAAGATCGGCTCCCAGCAGGGCCTGCACGGCCTGGCGCCCCATGCCCTCGATATCCATAGCATCGCGGGAGCAGTAGTACAGCAGATGGTTCTCTAGGCGGGCTAAGCAGCGGCTGTTGGTGCAGCGCATTATTATGGGATGCTCGGCGCTGTCGGCACTGTCATCGGATGATGCCTCGACCGGCTCGCCGCATACCGGGCAGCTGGTCGGCATATCAAACGGCGCTGTTCCCTCGGGGCGCTTATCGTGCATTACCCCGATGATCTGAGGAATTACCGCTCCCGCTTTGTGCAGAAGTACGCTGTCGCCGATCCTTAAGTCCATGCCGTGAATGAAGCTGATATTATTCAAAGTGGCCCGGCTTACCGTACTGCCGTCGACCAAAGTTGGCTCCAGCAGAGCTACCGGAGTGAGCACGCCGCTGCGCCCGACCTGCACGATAATATCGTTGACCGTGGTGATCACCTGGCTGGGGGGGAGCTTGTAGGCTACGGCCCAGCGCGGAGAGTGGGCGATGCTGCCCAGCAGGCGGCGCTGCTCGTAGCTGTCGACCTTGAGCACGATGCCGTCAATTTCGTAATCCAGCTCGGCGCGTTTCTCGTGCCAGAGCAGGCAGTGCGCCATGATGTCGTCGATGCTGTCCAGCAGGCGGCGATGGGGGCATACGCTGAAGCCCAGCTTCTCTAAATAGTCCAGCGCCTGAGAATGGCAGTCAAGGCCGGGTATAGCGGTTTCTAAGCTGTAAGCGAAAAAGCTCAGACGGCGCTCGGCCACGATGGCGGTATCTTTAAGGCGCAGAGAGCCGGCGGCCAGGTTGCGCGGGTTGGCCTTCTGCTGCTGGGGAGGCAGGGCGGAGTTGACGCGGTTAAAGTCGCTCCAGGTGATATACATCTCGCCGCGCACTTCTAATTCCTCAGGAGCCTCGGCAGGCAGTATCTGGGGAATTGAGGGGCTGGTTACCGCCTGATAGGTGACATCTTCTCCGGTGGTTCCGTCGCCGCGGGTGGCGGCCAGCTGCAGCTGCCGGTTCCTGTAAACGAGGCGCACCGCCAGTCCGTCTATTTTCAGTTCGGCCATGTAGCGGGGGGTATAGCTGGAAAGCTGCGGTGTCTGCGCGCTGGCGTCGGCCTCTTTGGCCTCCTGGAGCCAGCGGCGGATGCGGGTGTCGAAGGCGCGCACGTCTTCGGCATCGTAGGTGTTGGCCAGGCTCAGCATGGGCACCGGGTGGTGCACGGTAGCGTAAGCGCTGATGTGGCCGCCTACTCGCTGGGTCGGCGAGGAAGGCGTTACCAGCTCCGGAAAGCGCTCCTCTAGGGCCTGCAGCTTGCGGAATAGCTCATCGTACTGGGCGTCGCTAATCTCCGGCTCGTCGAGGTCATAGTAGCGGTGGTTGTGGTAATGGAGCTGTTCGCGCAGTTCTTCGGCTTGGCGGCGCACGTTATCGGTTAGCTGTTCCATAATTAATAAGTGCCTTTTCCGTTTTCATAGCTGGACTGGCGGCTGGGATGGCTGTTCCAAGCTTAGTCTGCGAGGCAGATATGGCTTTTCATGGCTGATCCGCCGAAAATGTGAGCACGTACATGGTGCCCTGGTCCAGGGTCAGCAGTCTCTGGCCCTGCAGCTTCATATTATATTTTTGGCAGAAGGAGATGGCCTGGTCAATGGGGATATGCGGGCGGTCGCCTTCCGGAGGGAAATCTATAATAACCAGTTTGCCCTTGGGGCGTATCGCTTGGACCAGCTTCTGCATATAACTGTCAGCCTGCTCGCTGGGCGGCAGATTATTCTTAATCTCCATGCCGATCATCACGTTCAGTACGTCTATTATGTACACGCGGTCGACGCTTTTAATGTCTATGTTGGGATAATCATAAGAAGCGTGAACCGTTTGGACGTTGGTGAAGCCGCGTTTTTCGGCCACGAATTTGATGAAATCCAGCACGGTGGTGTCGACATCGTTGGCGATGACGCAGCCTGTTTCGCCGACTGCCTCGCGCATGGCCCAGACATAGCAGCCCACGCCGCTGCCTACATCCAAAACCGTTTCTCCAGGCTTGGCGCTGGCTATAGGGTCGCGCAGAATCGCTTCATCGAGACGGTGGGTGCGGTTGTGGGTGAAATACCCCATGCAAAGCTGCGGATAAAGCTCCGGCAGCGAGGGGCGGGGGGTGCGGTCGGGAAAGGTTAAGATCTGGCCGTGGAATGGGCAGCTCAGCTCGGTAATGCTGGCCTGGTAAGGCTGTCCCGAAACCGGGCAGATCACATCTGGAGGGCAGCTTATTCCGTCGGCAGTTGCCTTGCATTTAAACCATACTCTGTCCATGCACTCAAAGCATAAAGTGCGCGACAGCTGCTTGAAGGTGCTTTCTGCGCGGGAGGCGTCGCCTAAGAGATAATCGTAGATCAGCTGCTCTTCTTCGGTGCCGAGCTTGTAGTTTTGGGGCTCCTGATACTTCTTAAATACATTGTAGAGGTCGGGCCAGATGCGCTCCATGGCTTCGGGAACCTCTAAAGCTTTGGCATCGCGGGACTGAAGCTGACTGCTGAGATAGGCGCCCACCTCGCTGGCTATAGTCTCTCTGATGCTGTCGGGGTCTGGGCTGCCTGGAGTCTCTGAGGCGCTGCTGGCGCTGGGCGGAGGCATGAGGATTCTGCGTTGCTGGGGAGCCAGCACAAAAATATAGTAGAGGGCCAGTCCTGCATTAATGGCCACAAATATGCCCAAAATCGCTTTTTTAAGTGTCAGCTTTTGCAAGGTGAACGTCGGCCTCCGATTATATAGCTGCTTGTTGGTTTTTACGAGATAGAGAAAATGCTCCCTGCAAGGGGCAGCTTATTAGGAGATGGAGGCATCTGGGGGGGGCTGCGATGGCCAAGGTCTGGCGGTATTTTACTGGTGCATTCTGTGCTGGTATAGGTCTTTGTGCTTCTTTATCTCTGCGGCTATGGCCTTGGCCCAGTAGCTGTGCACTTCGGCATTGGGATGGTTGTCGATGTTTCCGAGTACGCGGTACTGGGCGGACAGCTCGTAAGGGAATGACACATCGTACACTCCGCTGACCATATGGGAAAACAGAGGGATCGCTTTAGTCAGATCGCTGTTGTAGGGCTCTTTGTCGAGTATCATGAGCACAAAGCGCGTGCCGTTCTGGGCGCAGAGCAAAGCTAACTGATTAACCTGATGCGCGAATATGATAGGGATATTGGCTAAGCGTACTTTAGGGTACTCTCTGGTGCCTACCATGGCAATATACGATTTCTTGAGCATATTGATGGGAGCATAGTAGCGGTCTCCCCACCATACTAAGCGGTATGCCGTATGGTCTTTAAATTCAAAATCTGGCGTCAGTTCGGTATATGGCATGAGAAATGCGTCCGGATCCATGCGGCGGAAGGCTGGGGCGGCATCTCTGGCCGGATGGTCGTGCAGGACGGCGTAAATAACTAAATCGTAATGGTGCGCGGCCAGAAAATCTGGCAGACGGTTGTGCAAGCGCTTGGCCCCGTAGCCTGGCATACCGCCGTTGATGAATTCTGTGTCGGGACTAAGCTCGTTTAGCTTCCAGACGTAGGTCTCGTTGTCGGCCACGCCCACGCCAAACGTATATGAGCAGCCCAGCACCAGGCATTTGTACTTGTTCTTTTCGCTAACGGCTAAGGGATGGCTTATGCGCATATGGTCTATGCCGACGCGCTCTGTAACCTCTCCGTTTTCGTAGCTGGCCCAATAGCCGGGGCGGTTGTTCCAAATGTTCTGCTCATCGGCTATGTAGTTCCTAGCCCAGTTCGGGCCGTATATCCAGTATACAATAATGTCGCTCAGAAAAAAGAATAAGAGGACTATAAGCGCTGTGCGCAGGCATAGCTTAGCGTACCGCCGATACTTTCGCTTGGTGCTTGGGGCTGACGCTTTGCTCATAGCTGCTCCGCCGGAGATATATTTGCGCGCATGGCGCTCTGAGCCAGTACAGCATTGATAGCCATAGATATAACGCAAATCGTTTTTGTCGCTTTAGTCAGTGTCTGATTGTGCAATGCTGTTATAGACCTCCGGATGTCATGGCTGACTGTATTTTTTACTAGATAAAGAAAAAGCTCCCTGCAAGAGGGAGCTTTTGTCAAGAGATGGCAGCTTTTATGCTAAGCTACTAAATTGAACTTAAGCTACTAAGTCGAACGAGTCGTCACCGCCGCCGCGAGGGGTGTTCAGCGAGGCTAAGGGTTTGGCAGCCTGGCCGCTGTACAGCTTGTAGACACCGTCTTTGTCGTCGGCTTTTTCGGCGCTTTCGGCTCCGTTAGCAGCAGAGCTGTCTTTGCCCTCTTCGCTCTTGGAGGCCTTGCCATTATTCTGCATGTTGGTAACTGCGCCTAAAATCTCGCGATAGTTGGCTTTGGAATAAGGCTCGTTGCCGGTGTACTGAGCCAGCTGCAGATTTACCATGTTTTCCATGTTGCGCAGCATAACCTGGCGGCGTACGTCCTGAGACATATTGGCCTGCTGGTCGGCTCTGTTGGTCTGAGCGGTTTCGCCGAATTTGGCCTGCAGCTCGCGGCTGTTGTCGGCCATAGCCAGACGCAGGGTACGCGCTGCGGTTTCGCTGGTCTCGGCACTGTTTTCTGTCTGGGCGGCTGCGCCAGCTTCGCTTGCTCCGCTGCTCTGCTGGGTCTGCTGAGCGGAGGTTGACTTAGAGGTCTGTGCAGTTTTAGCACCGCTGACGTCCTGCTGCGCATTAGTCTGTTGCTGCTGCGATAGCTCGCCAGTCTCTTCCTGGTGCTCCTGACCGGCCCATACTCCTCCCGGAGTATCGTAAGTATTAACTGAACTGGTTACGGCATAATTTGCCTGAATATTCATGCTTGCGCTGAGTGCGGGGTTAATAGCCATAATCTTGTCCTCCTGTCATCTCTTGGCATATTTATACCGCCAAAAGTGCTATTAGACAATAGGCAGACAGGGAAATTAATAAAGTTTCTGGGAGTTTTTGCTAGTCTGCTGATAAATGCTCTAGGCCTAGCCTTTGCAGAACCTTTTTTTCTCTGCAGCGCCGTCTTGTTAGGCGGGTTGTCCAGTGGTCATCGCCCATAGGCTTTACCAGGATAGAGTACAGCCCAAGCTTATTGCCACCGACAATATCGGTGAAAAGCTGATCGCCGACGCAGGCTGTGTTGGATGGCTGGGAGTTCATCATCTGCATGGCGAGCCGGAAGGGCTTGGGTGAGGGCTTGCGCTCCCAGAAGCTGGCGGCTACATAGTAAGGAGTGTCCAGCTCGGCGGCAAACCGGGCTACGCGCTGCCGGCGGGCTTCGCCGCAGATGATGTTAGATACTAGGCATATGGCGCGGATGTATCCAGCCTCTCGGGCCTTATACAGGGCCTCTGCCTGCTGGGGAAGCGGGTGCTGGCCGGTGCGCGGGGCTAGGGTGTTGTCTAAATCCAGGCAATAATAAAAAATGCCCTGCGAGGCTAAGGCAGCGAAGTCGATGTCCGCCAGGGTGGGCAGGTATAGCTTGGGGGTGAGGAGCTGAAGGTCCATTAGAAGGTGATTCAAACGCAAACACCTAGCTCTTATGCAATGCTTATAAGTTAGGGAGCGAAAGCATTGACATAGCTCATTCATGAACGTTAGCGCTGCGTTGTGAGTTAGCGTACAAGTTAGCACACAGCATGCGTTAAACTTCGATTCTTCCGCCAGCTGTGGCCACCCACTCTGTCGCAGTCGCGACATCTCCCCCTGCCATCCTTTAGGGGGAGTTAGGATGTTAACACGTTAGCTAATCGCTAACTTATAACCATTGAGCTCTTATGGGCTAGGTGTTTGTGCTGGATATATTAGTGCTGTTGGGCAGCCATTTGCGAGCGGATGGAAGCTGTAGCGTTTCTCAGCGAGTCTGGCAGACTGTAGCCATTGCTCTCTATGTGAAGATCGGGGCCGGTATAGTACGATTTCTTTTTGCCTTTGGCCTGGGGATCGCTGGCCATGGTCAGCTCTGCAGTTAGGAAGGGATATTTAGGATTGCTGTAGTTGGTGATGGTGTATTTGCTCTTGGCCGAGCGGTTGTCGTGGGGGAAGCTGAAGCTTACGCTGTCTTTGGTGCTGCTGTACTCGAAGATCTCGATCAGCACTTTAAAGGAAGAGGCAAACTGGTTGTTGATGCCGATGCCGTCTGAGAAAATATAGGCGTTGAACGGGGTGTAGGCGTCTTCGGGGATGCTGTCGATCCAAATGTAATCTTTTAAGGTGACCTCTTTGGCGGGAGCGTTTATCTCTTGGACGGCTGCGGTTTCGGCTGCGGTATTCTCAATTTTATCGGTGCCTTCGGCTGTCAGCGACTGCCAGGTGCCGTAAGCTACTATGGCGACAGAAGCCGCGGTCATGGCGGCGAACCATTTGGGCATTAAACTGCGCATGAAAAATAATCTCCTTTAAAAAAGTGAGCCGAAATTCGCGGCGGCGTGGATAACTACCTTTATTTATAATGAGGAGCCTTCCATGCCTAAGATATACGGATATATGCGCGTTTCGACCCGAGAGCAAAACGAAGATCGGCAAAGGCTGGCCATGCTTGAGTATGGTGTGCCTGAGGAGAATCTGTTTCTTGACAAACAGTCGGGCAAGGATTTTGAGCGGCCGTCTTACCAAAAGCTGCTGGCGGTTCTGCGCGGCGGAGATACGCTAGTTATTAAGAGTATTGACCGTTTGGGGCGCAATTATGATGAGATATTGGAGCAGTGGCGCTATCTGACCAAGGAAAAGCAGGTGGGGATCAGCGTGCTGGATATGCCGGTGCTGGATACGGTGGCGGAGCGCGACCTGCTGGGACGGCTGGTGGCGGAGATAATGCTTCAGGTGCTGTCTTATGTGGCTCAGCAGGAGCGGGAGTATAATGGTCCCCAGAATTCAGACCACAGCAATGGAAAATATCGTGAATGGTAAAGTAACAACAACATGAAAGGGAGTGCAATACCATGTCACGGGAACAGTATACACCGCAGTTCAAAGCGAAACTGGTTCTGGAGGTTCTCCAGGGCGAAAAAGAGCTCGGTACCATTGCATACGAGAATGATGTGAACCCCAACATGCTTCGAAACTGGAAGCGAGCTTTTCTGGAAAACGCCA